>NZ_CALBEX010000364.1 GCF_937889215.1 uncultured Limnohabitans sp. | reverse complement strand
CCAAAACAGTGACAGCCCGAAAGCGGTCGCCACCATCCAGCAAAAAAATGGGGTCGCCGGAACCACCATCAAGCCACCGACCAACACGGCCGGGCGCCTTTTGGCTTCGAACTGTTTTCAGTGCCACGGTACCGGCGGTGTGGGTGGTTTTGAAAAAATTCGGGGCGGTGAGGCCGCTGAAGTGCGCGAATACCTGACTCGCAGTGCCAGCAGTTCCATCATGGCCGCCCATGCCCAAGGCTACACGAGTGCGCAACTCCAAGCCATCATCAGCTACTTGCAACAGTGATCAGGAGAAAACCATGAACAAATTCAACGCATCGACATCTCGCCGCAAGTTGCTCATGCTGGCCGCTGCAGCTTTGTCCTCGGGCATCGTGCCCGTGGTGGGCCATTCCGACGACGGAGGTCGCGAGGACAACGAGAGCCACAATGACCACGACGCTGAGGGCAATTACGCATCAGGCAACAACACCACGATGGCACTGGAGAACACTGGCCTAACCGGCAAAGTGGTGGTGATCGGTGGTGGCATGGCTGGCGTCACGGTGGCCAAATATCTGCGCCTTTGGGGGGGCTCTGGCATCCAAGTCACCTTGGTGGAAACCAACCCGACCTACACCTCCAACATCATGAGCAATTTGGTGCTCAACAACAGCCGCAGCGTCAGCAGCTTGAATTACGGGTACACCAACGTGGCCAATAAATACGGTGTGGTGGTCAAGCACGCTTCGGTGGTGCGACTCGATACAGCCAGCAAAAAAGTGACCCTGTCTGATGGTTCTGATCTGACCTATGACCGGTTGGTCGTCGCTCCAGGGGTGGATTTCATGGATGCCTATGGCTTGACACAAGCGGACTACGAGACCAAGACCCCCCATGCTTGGCGTGCTGGACCCCAGACCGAATTGCTGCGTACCCAACTGGCGGGGATGCCGATCAATGGCACATTCGTGATGACCATTCCCAAGTCCCCGTACCGCTGCCCACCCGGCCCTTATGAACGCGCCTGTTTGGTTGCCGACTATTTGAAGTCCTACAAAGGCAGCACCTCTAAAGTCATCGTGTTGGATGAGAACGCGTCCATTCAGGCCGAGGTCGCCAATTTCACCGAAGCCTTCCAAAATATCCACCGGGGGGTGATCGACTACCGTGCGGGCGTGAGCAATCTCCAGATCAATCCCGACACAAAAGCCGTGAGCTACACCGACCAGCTGGGCCTGACGGTTGCGATCAATCCCCATGTGGTCAACCCCATCCCGCCGCACCGAGCCGCAGGCAGTGCCGTGGGCGAATGGCTGGCCAGCGCAAGTTTGAACAACAGTGTTTCCAATGGAGTCACAGATGGTCGTTGGTGCGTGGTCGATGTCCTCAACTACCAGTCCACTGCGGTGGCTGATGTGCATGTCATTGGTGATGCCTCCAGCTGCGGTCTGCCTAAAGCCGGACATGTGGCGAACCAAGAAGCCAAAATTTGCGCCGATGCCATCGTCCGAGCCATTGGCGGGCAGCAACCTGACCCAGCGCCCGTGGCCAACTCTGCTTGCTACTCGCCCATCACAGCCAACACCGCATCGTGGTTGACGGCCGTTTACCAATACGATGCGTCCACTCGAAAAATGGCAGTAGCCGCCAACGGAGGCCTGACAGCCGGGGCAAAGGCCACAGAAGCCAGCAGCATCAGCGCATCCAATTTCAAGCAGATGAGCACCTGGTTCAATACCCTCATGAGCGACAGCTTTGCCTAAACCGTGAAGCGAGTCTGTGGCCTGGCTGTCGTGTCCCGCATGGTCTGCGGACGCGATGGCGGTGTCAACAGGTACATTTAAAAAACACGCACGACTACCAAGCATCAACTGCAAAACGGTTCCCCGCGACACTTAGCATCGCTGGTTTTCAGGGTCATCTAAGCGGCTGTGGTTTGTTCCTTTGGCGTGCCCAAACTCCTGAGCACATCCCGCACCATCTGCGCCCTTGCCTTGGGGTCGGGCAGTTCGCGTTCGATGCGGATTTTGTCGTTGCCGGCCAGCTTGATGTGTTTGTTTTTCTGGATCAAACCAATGATGGCCATGGGTTCCACCGGTGGGTTGGGCTTGAAGGTGATCTGGATGACACCAGGAGCAGCGTCGACCTTGATGACGCCATAGGGCTGGGTCAGCACGCGCAGGCGGTGCACATCGACCAGCGTTTGCGCTTGCGGGGGCAGTTTGCCAAAGCGGTCGACCAGCTCTTCGAGAAGGGCGTCGATCTGGTCGCTGGTTTTGGCGGTGGCCAGCTTTTTGTAAAAACTCAGGCGCAGGTGCACGTCGCCGCAGTAGTCGTTGGGCAGCAGGGCGGGGGCGTGCAGGTTGATGTCGGTGGTGATCGAGAGGGGGCTGAGCAAATCGGGTTCTTTGCCCAACTTCAAGCAGCGCACGGCTTCGGACAGCATCTCGTTGTAGAGCTGAAAGCCCACTTCGAGCATGTTGCCGCTCTGGTTTTCGCCCAGCACCTCGCCTGCGCCACGGATCTCCAGGTCGTGCATGGCCAGGTAAAAGCCGCTGCCCAGTTCTTCCATTTGCTGGATCGCGTCCAGCCGCTGGGAGGCTTGTTTGGTCAGACCTTCGATCTCGGGCACCATCAAATAGGCATAGGCTTGGTGGTGCGAGCGGCCCACGCGCCCGCGCAGTTGGTGCAGTTGGGCCAGACCAAACTTGTCGGCGCG
>NZ_CALBEX010000363.1 GCF_937889215.1 uncultured Limnohabitans sp. | reverse complement strand
GCTCACAGTGCGTATGCCCAAGCCCGCCCGGCGGCGATCCCAGTCATCAATTTGTCGATCGTCGATGTACCCTAATGGCGCCACCAACTGGGCTGAAGCCTGTCCATTGACCGTGTCCAAGGCCTGCCCGAAAGACGCCAGGGCAGAATGGTTGACGGTGTGAATGGCCACCGCCAGCATCACCCCAACCGCCACCATCACCAGTGCGACCAACCACCGCGCCCAGGCTTGAACAGAGGCCCCTTTGAGCAGCCACAAAAACAGAAGCTGCTGGCCCTTCAAGTGCATCAAACCAAGCCCTTTTGTGTCAGGCGCAAGCTCCTGCCCATGGACCGCGCCGCTTCGTCAGAGTGGGTGACCACGACAAGACTGGTCTGCCTTGCCTCGCACAAGTCGATCAACAAACCCAAAGTGCTGGCGGCCGTCGTTGTGTCCAGATTGCCTGTGGGCTCGTCGGCAAACACCACTTTGGGGTGGTGCACCAAGGCACGGGCCAAGGCCACACGTTGTTGCTCACCGCCCGACAAACTGGCCGGCTTGGCGTCCAGGCGTTTTTGCAGGCCCAGGTCGCACAGCAGTGCTTGCGCTACGCGCGCGCAGGCTTGGCCAGAATGCCCGCCCAACAAACAAGGCACCATCACGTTTTGCAGGGCTGACAGGTGCGGCAACAAATGAAAAGCTTGAAAGACAAAGCCCATTTCTGACTGGCGGCATGACCGCCGCTGCTCGGCTGTCCAAGCTGAAGTCGGCTGGCCCGACCAACAGACCTCACCGCTGGTCGGTACTTCCAGGCCCGCCATGATGTTGAGCAAGGTGGATTTGCCGCAACCCGACGTGCCTTGGATCGCCACATGCTCGCCCTGCACAAGCTCAAAGTCGAGGCCTTGAAAAAGCCACTCCTCAGGCAAATAGGCATGACCCACAGAAAGCAAACTCAATACAGCCATAAGTCAAAGTCGCAACGCCTGGTGGGGCGGATGTCGCCGGTCAAAACCCCATTATGGTTGCGGCCTTCAAACCCTGAATGCAAGCCCTTCTTAAGCCTC
>NZ_CALBEX010000362.1 GCF_937889215.1 uncultured Limnohabitans sp. | reverse complement strand
TCGAGCACCTGACCCAGCACGCTGCCGCCCATGCGGCTGCGGCCTTCACCCAGGTCGATCAGCAGCAAGCTGGTGTCACCCTCTTGTGCGTCCAGCTGCGGCGTGAACGTGCCGCGCACATCGGGCAAGCTGGCAAAGGCGGTGATGATCAGGCTCACGGGCGAAGTGACTTTGTGGGTCTGACCTTTGTCGGTCCACTGCGTGCGCATCGACAAGCTGTCTTTGCCCACGGGGATCGAGATGTCGAGCGCCGGGCACAGTTCCATGCCCACAGCCTTGACGGTTTCATAGAGTGCCGCGTCTTCGCCCGGCTCGCCACAAGCGGCCATCCAGTTGGCGGACATCTTGACGCGGGGCAGCTCGATGGGCGCAGCCAGCAAATTGGTGATGGCTTCGGCCACAGCCATGCGGCCCGAAGCGGCGGCGTTGAGGGAGGCCAGCGGCGTGCGCTCGCCCATGCTCATGGCTTCACCCGCAAAGCCTTGGTAGTCGGCCAGGGTCACGGCCACATCGGCCACGGGCACTTGCCAAGGACCCACCATCTGGTCGCGGTGCGTGAGGCCACCTACGGCGCGGTCGCCAATGGTGATCAAAAAGCGCTTGGACGCCACCGTGGGGTGGCTCAGCACGTCGATGACGGCTTTTTGCAAACTCACGCCGGTCAAGTCCATCGCGGGTGACTGGCGCACCACGGTCTTCACATCGCGATGCATCTTGGGCGGCTTGCCCAGCAGCACGTCCATGGGCATGTCGACGGGAGACTCATGGCCTTTGTCTTCAAGCACCAATTGGCGCTCATCGGTGGCCACGCCAATCACCGCAAACGGGCAACGCTCGCGCTCGCAAAAGGCGGTGAACTGCGCCAAAGACTCGGGCGCAATCGCCATCACATAACGTTCCTGGCTTTCGTTGGACCAGATTTCTTTGGGCGACAGGCCGGACTCTTCGAGCTTGACCGCGCGCAAATCGAAACGTGCGCCACGGCCCGCGTCATTGGTCAATTCAGGGAAGGCGTTGGACAAACCCCCTGCGCCCACATCGTGGATGGCGAGGATCGGGTTGTGGGCACCTTGCGCCCAGCAATGGTTGATAACCTCTTGCGCCCGGCGCTCGATCTCGGGGTTG
>NZ_CALBEX010000361.1 GCF_937889215.1 uncultured Limnohabitans sp. | reverse complement strand
GTGGTGCTGTCTGCGGCGTTTCGGGTAAACACCAATGGGGAGGTGCGGGCTATTTTTGTATTCTGTATACAGACATGAACAGCCCTCTCATTCAATTGACCCCAGCCCCCGATTTGGTGGAGCAGGTGTATGCCCGTTTGCTGGACGCCATCAGCGAAGGCACGCTGATGGCGGGTGAGCGCCTGACGCAAGAGGACTTGGCGCAACGCTTGTCGGTCTCGCGCCAACCGGTCTTGCAGGCGCTGCGCTTGCTCAAAAAAGACGGCTGGGTGGAAGACGCACCTGGAAGGGGTGTGCGGGTCACACAACTCGACGTCGGCTGGATTGCCCAGGTCTACCAAGTGCGCGGCAGTTTGGACGCCTTGGCTGTTCGTCTGGCGGCGCAGCGGGGGGCTCGACTGGATCCGGCCATCCTGGCGCAAGGCCGAGCGGCTGAACGAGGCCGCCATGTCCAAGCCATGATCCAGGCCGATTTGGCCTTTCACCGCGCCATTTATGACGCATCTGGCAACCCCCTGATCGCCCAAAGCGTGGACTTGCATTGGCACCACCTCAAACGTGTCATGGGCGCCGTGCTGCAGTCCTCACAGCAGCGCCAAACGGTGTGGGATGAACATGAAGCCATCGCGCAGGCCATTGCCTCTGGACATGCCGACTTGGCAGAGCTTCTGGTGCAAGAACACGCCCACGAAGCCAGCGTGCAACTCACGGCCCGACTGTCCGAACAAATTCAACACCTCAAAACAGGAGCACAAGCATGAAACTGACCCCCGAACAACTCGAGCAATTTGACCGCGACGGTTATTTGTTTTTCCCCGGACTGTTCACGCCCGAAGAAACCAAAAATCTGACCGATGCTGTGCCCGAGTTGTACAGCCGCCGCGAGGCCTACAACGTCCGTGAAAAAGGCAAAGAGGCGGTGCGCACCAACTTTGCGGCGCACATGTACAGCGAGCCCTTTGCCAAGCTGGCACGCCACCCCCGCATGATTGAGCCCGTGCAAGAGCTCTTCGGCGAAGAGCTCTACATGCACCAGTTCAAGATCAACGGCAAGATGGCTTTTGAAGGCGACGTGTGGCAGTGGCACCAGGACTACGGCACTTGGCTGAACGACGACCTGATGCCCACCGAGCGGGCCATGAACGTGGCGATTTTTCTGGACGATGTGAACCCTTTCAACGGCCCGCTGATGTTCATCCCCGGCAGCCATAAAAAAGGCGTGGTCGAGGCCAAACACGATTTGTCGACCACCAGCTACCCGCTATGGACGGTGGACAACGACCTGATCAGCCAATTGGTCGAGAGGGCCGGAGGCAAAGAAGGCGGCATCGTCAGCCCCACGGGCCCAGCCGGCTCGATGATCTTGTTCCACAGCTGCCTGGTGCACGCTTCGGCCAGCAACCTCTCGCCCTGGAACCGGGTGAGCGTTTACCTGAGCTTGTGCGCCGTGTCCAACCACATCCGCCGCCACAAGCGCCCCGAATACATCGCGCACCGCGATTTCACGCCCATCAGCTGCTTGCCCGACGACTGCCTGGTGAACAGCTACCCGGTGGATTTGCCTTGGAAAAACGGCATGCCCGAAAGCGCCTTGCAAACCTCCCTCGAAACACTGAAAGAAGCCGCATGAACTTGCACGCCAAACTCCTGCAACGTGCGGCAGAAAACCGCCCCATCCGCATCGGCCTGATCGGCGCGGGCAAATTCGGCTCCATGTATTTGGCGCAAATTCCGCGCACCCCCGGCGTGCATTTGGTGGGCATTGCCGACCTGTCGCCTGATGGTGCCCGCGCCAACTTGGCCCGCGTGGGCTGGGAAGCTGAGCGCCTGACCGCCAAGAGCTTGGACGATGCCGTCAAACTCGGCACCACCCATGTGGGCGACGACTGGCAAAGTCTGGTGCGCCACCCGTCGGTGGACGTGATCGTCGAGTGCACCGGCTCACCCCTGCACGCGGTGGACCACATTCTGGAAGCCTTCGCGAACCGCAAGCATGTGGTCAACGTGACGGTGGAAGCCGACGCCTTTTGTGGCCCCTTGCTCGCCACCCGTGCGCAATTGGCGGGCGTGGTCTATTCATTGGCCTTTGGCGATCAGCCCGCCCTCATTTGCGATTTGGTGGACTGGGCACGCACCTGCGGCTTTCCGGTCGTGGCCGCAGGCCGGGGCCACAAATGGCTGCCGCACTTCAGCGAATCAACGCCCGAAACCGTTTGGGGCTATTACGGCCTCACGCCCGAGCAAGCCGAGCGTGGGGGCCTCAACCCCAAAATGTTCAACAGCTTTTTGGACGGCTCC
>NZ_CALBEX010000360.1 GCF_937889215.1 uncultured Limnohabitans sp. | reverse complement strand
GGGCCCTCAGGCTGTGGCAAAACCACGCTGTTGCGAATGATCGCGGGTCTGGAGGACATTACAAGCGGCAGTTTGGAAATCGGTGAGCAAGAAGTGAACGACCTGCCACCGAGTGAACGCGGCGTGGCGATGGTGTTCCAAAGCTATGCGCTCTACCCACACAAAACGGTCTTCGACAACATGGCCTTTGGCTTGAAGATCGCGAAGGTCCCCAAGGACGAGATCAAACGCCGGGTGAACGAAGCCGCTGAAATCCTTCAGCTAGGCGAGTATTTGCAACGCCTGCCCAAGGCCCTATCGGGCGGTCAGCGCCAGCGCGTGGCGATTGGTCGTGCGATTGTGCGCAACCCCAAAGTGTTCCTGTTTGACGAGCCGCTGTCCAACTTGGACGCCGCGCTGCGCACCAAAATGCGCGTCGAACTGGCCACACTGCACCGCCGCTTGGGCGCGACCATGATTTATGTGACACACGATCAGGTCGAGGCCATGACCATGGCCGACAAGATCGTGGTGCTCAACAAGGGGCGCATTGAGCAGGTCGGTGCGCCATTGGATCTCTACCACCGCCCGGCCACGCGCTTCGTGGCTGGCTTCATCGGTTCGCCACAGATGAACTTCATTGAAGGCACACACGCCCAAGCCCAAGGGGCGCATTGTGTGGGCGTTCGCCCTGAGCACCTCCAACTGAGCAACGATGGTCCGATTGCGGGCACCTTGCGCCACGCCGAACTGCTGGGCAACGAGACTTTTGCCTACATCGATGCCGGTGCGCTGGGTGAACTAACCGCCCGGCTCGAAGGTTCTGTCACGGTGCAGCCGGGCGAATCCGTTCGTCTGGGCTACCGGCCCGAGCACCTCTACCGCTTCGATGCCAATGGCTTGCGAATCTGATTTTTTTAACCCGCTTTGCGGATGGTCCGTAAGGCTTTTTCTAGGAGACAAGCAAAATGTTCAAAACCACCACCATCGCAGGCGCCGCTTTACTGGCGCTGGGCAGCTTGGGTGCCACCGCCCAAGCCGCCGACTACAAAGGCCCCAACCTCAAAGGTGAGACGGTCACCATCACCTGTCCTTGGACCGGCGCCGAGGAAACCGTCTTCAAAAAAGTCATTGCCAACTTTGAAAAGGCCACCGGCGCCACGGTGAAGCACTCGTGCTCACAAAGCTCCGAGCAACAAATCGTGATCGACATCAAGGCCGGCTCACCATCGAACATCTCGGTGTTCCCTCAGCCCGGCTTGGCTGCCAACATGGCCGCCATCGGTGGCCTCACACCCTTGGGCAACAAGGCCCGCGACTGGGTCAAGGCCAACTACGCCGCAGGCAGCTCTTGGGCCGATCTGGGCACCTACAAGAGCAAAGCAGGCAAAGAAGAGTTCTACGGCTTCTTCTACAACGTGAACGTCAAGAGCTTGGTCTGGTACATCCCTGAGAACTTCAAGGAAAAGGGCTACAAAGTGCCCAAGTCCATGGAAGAGCTGCAAGCCCCTGACACAAAAAATCGCCGCCGACGGTGGTAAGCCTTGGTGTATTGGTTTGGGCTCGGACGCGGCCACCGGCTGGCCTGCCACCGACTGGGTTGAGGACATGATGCTGCGCACCCAGAGCCCCGCCGTCTACGACGAGTGGGTCAGCAACAAGATGAAGTTCAATGACAAACGCGTGGCGGATGCGATCGAAGCCTACGGGTGGTTTGCCCGCAACGATGCCTATGTCGATGGTGGCGCCAAGGCCGTGGCCACGGTGAGCTTCAAGGACAGCCCCAAAGGCATGTTCAGCTCACCGCCCAAGTGCTACATGCACCGTCAAGCTTCGTTCATCCCGGCCTTCTTCCCTGAAGGCAAGGCAGACGACGCCGACTTCTTCTACTTCCCGTCATACGCCAGCAAGAAGCTGGGGAATCCCGTGTTGGGTGGTGGCACGATCATGACGATCACCAAAGACAGCAAGGGCGCCAAGGCCTTCATGGAATACCTGCAGCACCCACAGTCTCACGAGATCTGGATGGCTGAAGGCGGCTTCCTGACCCCTCACAAGGGCGCTGATCTGGCCAAGTACAAGACCAAAGCCCTGCGCAAGCAAGGCGAAATTTTGCAAGGCGCCACCACCTTCCGTTTTGACGGCTCCGACCTGATGCCCGGCGCCGTGGGTGCTGGCAGCTTCTGGAAAGGCATGGTCGACTACTCGGGTGGCAAGTCCGCTCAAGCCGTGGCCAACGACATCCAAAAGAGCTGGGACGCTTTGAAATAAAGCCTCAACGCCCCTGTCATGTGGTGATCCCGCTGGATTGGCTCTGTCAATTCATCGGGAGCCCAAGGCGCGATATGGGCTCGCAAGCTGCTTTTTTTATTTGTTGATTTTTGATCTGGCGCCGAGCTCTGCCTCCCCCGACCATCTACCGGTGACCGCTGCACCCCCCTACTCCACACCCTGCACACCCCCATCCCCCAACCCCTTCCACGCACCATCCTGGCTCTCCCACAAGCCCCC
>NZ_CALBEX010000359.1 GCF_937889215.1 uncultured Limnohabitans sp. | reverse complement strand
ATGACCACAGGTGCATCGCGCACAGTGCAAGGCTATTACGAACCCCTGCGCCTGGCCGGCGCCCAAGCCCGCTTGGTGATGGTGGGCGCTGCGGCCCAGGCCATGGGTGTGCCCGCTGCCGAGTTGCGCACCGAAGCCAGCCGCGTGATCCACACCAGTGGCCGCGCCATGACTTACGCCGACATTGCCAAGGTGGCCAAGGCCCCGGCCGAGCTGCCCAAGGTGGACAAAAGCATGCTCAAGCCGATGGCGCAGTTCCGCCTGATCGGCAAAGAAATCCCCCGCGTGGACGTGCCCGCCAAATCAAGCGGCCGAGCCATGTACGGCATTGATCAGCGTTTGCCCGGCATGCTGTGGGCTTCGGTGCTGCGTGCACCGGTGCAAGGCGAAGTGCCAGAGAGCGTGGACGACAGCGCGGCCCGTGCTGTGCCTGGCGTCAAAAACGTGCTGCGCCTGCCTTACGGCGTGGCCGTGGTGGCCGATTCGTTTTACACCGCCAAAACCGCACGCGACCAGCTCAAAGTGGTCTGGAGCCAAAAGGCCAAAGCCCGCGCTCAGAACTCCGACACCATGCGCGCCGAATACGTCAAGCGCGCACAAAATCTGGACGACAAGGGCGTGGCCTTCATCGCCCATGGTGACGCAGCAGCCAAATTGGCCGGTGCTGTCAAAACCTTCAGCGCCACCTACACCAGCGAAATGGTCAGCCACATTTGCCTGGAGCCCATGAACTGCACTGCGCGCGTGGACGGCGACAAGATCGAAGTCTGGGCACCGGCCCAGTCGGCCTCGTTTGTGACCGGCACGGTGGCGCGCTTTGGCGGCTTCAAACCAGAAAACATCAAGGTCAACATCACCTTGCTTGGCGGCGGCTTCGGGCGTCGGGTAGAGGCCGATTACGCGGCCGATGCGGCTTTGGTCGCCAAGTCCATGCCAGGCACGCCGATCCAAGTGATCTGGACCCGCGAAGACGACATGACACACGACAAGTACCGCCCCATGACTGGGCAACACTTGGTGGCCGGTGTCGATGCGCAGGGCAAGCTGGTGGGCTTGCTGCACCGCGTGGTGTCTGAGGGGGTGTATGCCCGCGTGGTGCCACCGGCTTTCAAAGCCTCTGGCGGCAAAGATGCGCCTGTGATGGAAGGCACCGAAATCACCTACGACATCCCGGACCACAGCGTGCAATTCATGATCGAAGACCGCGGCATTGATGCCGGCTTCTGGCGTGCCGTGGGCCCGGGCTACACCAAGTTCGCCATCGAGACATTGATCGACGAAGTGGCGCGTGGTGTCAAGGCCGACCCACTGGCTTACCGCATGGATTTGCTCAAGAAAAACCCGCGCGGGCAAGCCGTGCTCAAGGCGGTGGCCGAAATGTCGCAATGGGGCCAAGCCAAGCTGCCCAAGGGCCATGCACTGGGTCTGGCGTTTTCAGACGCCTGGAACACCTATTGCGGCATGGTGGTGGAGGTCTCTGTTGAAAAAGGTCGCCCCAAGGTGCACAAAGTTTGGTCGGCGGTGGACTGCGGCCACGCTTTGCAACCACAAAACGTGCAAGCGCAAATCGAGGGCTCTGTGATCTTTGGCTTGTCGGCGGCGCTGCACGAGCACATGGACTTCAAGGCCGGTGTACCTCAGCAAATGAACCTGAACACCTACCAGGTGCTGCGCGCCAACGAAGCGCCCGAAGTGTTTGTGAAGGTCATGCCCACCGACAACCACCCTGGCGGCATTGGCGAAGTGGGCTTGCCCCCTTTGGCCCCGGCCGTCGCCAACGCGATCGCATCGCTCAACGGCAAGCGTTTGCGCGCATTGCCATTGCCGATGGTTTGAGCTGAAAAGGGCTTGTAAAAGCCAAAGCCCACGAGACGCCACTTGCGTGGCATTTCGTGGGCTTTTTTTTCAGCTGATTGCAGATTGAAAAACAATTTTGCAGGTCTGCAGCTTCAGCACCGATAGGGCTGGTATGGGCCGCGTTTCGGCTCTGTTGCAACCGATTGATGGGGGTGCTGTGGCGAAACCATGTCGGCCTTCTCAAGGCCGGATCGATCGCGCTGGGCATCAAGCCCGAACAACATCCACGATCAGCTTGACGGAAATCGCCAGCAAGCCCACCTGCACCCACTTGAAGAACCAGTCATCGGCGATCTTGCGGGTGAGGTAAGCGCCTGCCACGGTGCCCACCAGGGCAAACGGGATCAGCACCAAGGCGCCCATCAGCTCGCTTACGCCGTAGGGTTGCAGCGCATGGTAGGGCCCGAGTTTGGCCAAGTTGATGAAGGCAAAAAACAGCGTCGAGGTGCCGGCAAACACCAGTTTGGGCAGTTTTTGGGGCAACAGGTAAACCTGAAACGGCGGCCCCCCCAGCGTGCGAGATGAAGCTGGTAAAACCCGACAAACCGCCCCAAAGCAGCCCCTTTTTCCAGTTGGCAGGATATGGCGCTTGCACGCTGCTGCGCTTGCGCCAGGCGTTGAGCACAAAGCCAATTCCCATGAGGCCGATCATCATTTTGACGGCCATGTCGGACACCACCGATGCAGTGAGCCAGCCCACCAGCACACCGCCCACACCCGCCGGAACAAGAATTTTCAGGTTGATGGCGCTGAAGTCCTTGCGGTAAAGCCACAGCCCCACCATGTCCGAGATGATGTAAATCGGCAGCAACATCACCACCGCTTTGACCGGGGACATGAACAGCGAAAGAATCGGCACGGACAGCATGCCCACGGTGGGCAAGCCGCCCTTGGACAAGCCCACCATGGCCGCAGCCAGCCCCGCCCAAATCAGGTAATTGGCATCGGCCATGTCAAGTCAGGCGCTGCGCTGTACGCACCCCAGAGCCCATCTGTGTGCTCATAAATGGCCGCGCGCCCAGCTCAAAC
>NZ_CALBEX010000358.1 GCF_937889215.1 uncultured Limnohabitans sp. | reverse complement strand
CCTGTGGGCGGGCGGTGACCTGGTTCAGATCCACATCGTGCAACCAAAGGGTCTGGCCATCGGCCACCAAGGTTTGGACAAACGGCTGGCGGTAATCAAATCGAAACTTGCCCGGACGCTGAAACTCGAAACGGCCACTCGATGTCTTGGCGCGAGGCGCTTGGCCTGCTCGGCTGGGCGAGGTGACCACTTGGCTGAAATCGGCACGGCCGCTGCGCGTTTGCTGCATGAACTGGGCGAGCAGTTCCACGCCATCGGCTTGGGCAGGCAGCACCAAGCCAATGGTTGCACCGAACAGCCCACACACCACAGCGCCATGGATCGCCTTGCGGCATGCCTTGAAAAATAAAGTCATGTGTCTCACTCGGCCCTTGCGGGCACCAAAATTTCACGCTGACCACTGCCGCTCATGCTGCTGACCAGACCGGCTTTTTCCATGTCCTCGACCAAACGGGCGGCGCGGTTGTAGCCGATCTTGAGGTGGCGCTGCACCAAGGAGATGCTGGCCTTGCGGTTTTTCAAGACCACCTCGACAGCCTGGTCGTACATCGGGTCTTTTTCGCCGTTGTCACCCTCACCCAACATGCCGCCATCGTCATCGGTGGTGCCGCCTTCGAGCACGCCTTCGATGTAATCGGGCGCGCCTTGGCTCTTGAGGTAACTGACCACGCGGTGCACTTCTTCATCACTGACAAAAGCACCGTGCACCCGGATGGGGAAACCCGTGCCCGAGGGCATGTACAGCATGTCGCCCATGCCCAGCAAGGCTTCGGCTCCCATCTGGTCCAAGATGGTGCGGCTGTCGATCTTGCTCGACACCTGGAACGCGATGCGGGTCGGGATGTTGGCCTTGATCAGGCCCGTGATCACGTCCACGCTGGGGCGCTGGGTGGCCAAAATCAGATGAATACCGGCCGCACGGGCCTTTTGGGCCAGGCGCGCAATCAGCTCTTCAATCTTCTTGCCCACCACCATCATCAAGTCGGCCAACTCGTCGATCACCACCACAATGTGCGGCAGACGCTTGAGCGGCTCGGGATCATCGGGCGTCAAACTGAAGGGGTTGTAGATGAACTCTTCGCGCGCTGTAGCCTCATCGATCTTGACGTTGTAACCCGCCAAGTTGCGCACGCCCATCTTGCTCATCAACTTGTAGCGCTTTTCCATCTCGGCCACGCACCAATTCAGGCCGTGGGCTGCCTGGCGCATGTCGGTCACCACCGGGGCGAGCAGATGCGGAATGCCTTCGTACACGGACATTTCCAGCATCTTGGGATCGATCATCAAAAGACGCACATCGCGCGCTTCGGCTTTGTACAGCAGCGACAAGATCATGGCGTTGATACCGACCGATTTGCCCGAGCCGGTGGTACCGGCCACCAGCACATGCGGCATCTTGGCCAGGTCGGCCACCACCGGGTTGCCGATGATGTCTTTGCCCAAGCCCATGGTCAGCATGGACTTGGCTTCGTTGTAGACCTGTGAGCCCAGAATCTCGCTCAGCTTGATCGACTGGCGCTTGGCGTTGGGCAACTCCAGCGCCATGAAGTTTTTGCCGGGAATGGTCTCGATCACCCGGATAGACACCAGACTGAGCGAGCGCGCCAAGTCTTTGGCCAGGTTCACCACCTGCGAGCCTTTGACGCCGGTAGCGGGCTCGATCTCGTAGCGGGTGATCACCGGCCCAGGGGCAGCAGCGACCACACGCACTTCGACGCCGAAATCCTTGAGCTTTTTCTCGATCAAGCGGCTGGTCATCTCCAGCGTCTCGGGCGACACGGTTTCTTGGCGAATCGACAAGCTGTCGAGCAATCCAACCTGGGGCAATTTGCTGTCAGGCAGTTCTGTGAACAGAGGTTTTTGGCGCTCCTTGACCACCCGATCGCTGCGCGGCACCTCCATCACCCCAGGCTCAATCACCCGAGGGGCGGTTTTGGCCACAGGCACGGGCACCGCCGGCAAATCCAGTTGACCCTCTGGCGGGTTGGTCAATTCGGCGTTCAGATCCCACTCGGGCTCGATCGCCAAAGGCGTCAAAGCCTGCTGCCGCTCACGCAAGGCTTGTTGCCCCAGCGCCATGTCTTCTTCGATTTCTCGTTTTTCATGCCGAGACTGGATCAGGGCATCGAGCCGGGCGCCTATGCTTTCAGCCACTTGGCCCCATGAAAACCGGAACACCATGGCCACACCGACCAAGGCCATCACAATCCCCAGCACTGCGGCACCGTTGAATCCCAGGCCATTCACGCCAGCCGAGCCCACCAAAAAACCCAACACCCCACCGCTGTGTCCCGGCAATGCAGACTCCAAACGGTGCAAACGCGACCACTCCAACCCACTGCTGGCCACCATCAGCACCAGCAGCCCCAACCAAAAAACCCACAAACTGCGCTGCCACAAAGAGTCTTCCTGCGCTGGTTCATTCGGCGTGCCACGCAGCCACCGCGCCAACGCCACCAGCCAAACCCGAATCCCTGCCGCCAAACACCACCAGACCGAATAACCCACCAAAAAATAAGCCAGATCGGCGACCCATGCGCCCCAGCGGCCCACCCAGTTGTGCACCGCTTCACCAGCCCCCGAAGTGGACCAAGCTGGGTCTTGCGGGTGATAGCTCCAGACGGCCAGCGTCAAAAGCAGCAGCAAACCCGCGCCCAACAACAGCAAAATTTCCTGTGCAAAACGAGACCACAGCGTCTGCGGCGCTTGTGCCACCTCAGCTGCTGCGCTGCCCCGGGTCAGTGTGTTCAGTGTATAGGTCATAAATGAGGCTCCAAGCTTACCCCATCAACATGGACAACTGACAAGAAAAAATCTCTGCCACGGCATGCCGAAAGACGACAAGCCCTGCCGCCTTGGCAAACCCTTCTTGCGCCATGCGTTTGCACGTTTCTTACAATCGGTGTTGACCATTTGTCCATTCTTCATTGTCACTTCTCAGGAAGCCCTCTTTTATGTCGACCCCCACGCAACACGCCCAAGTCCTGATCCTCGGCTCTGGCCCTGCCGGTTACAGCGCCGCCGTTTACGCCGCACGTGCCAACCTCAAACCCGTCTTGATCACCGGCATGGCGCAAGGCGGCCAGCTCATGACCACCACCGAAGTGGACAACTGGCCAGCTGATGTGCACGGCGTGCAAGGCCCCGAGCTGATGCAGCGCTTTCAGGAGCATGCCGAGCGTTTCAACACCCAAATCATTTTTGACCACATCCACACTGTGAAGCTTGAGCAGCGCCCCTTCACCCTGATCGGCGACAGCGGCACCTACACCTGCGACAGTCTGATCATCGCCACAGGCGCTTCGGCCAAATACCTGGGCTTGCCATCTGAAACCGCCTTCATGGGCCGCGGCGTGAGCGGCTGCGCCACTTGTGATGGCTTTTTCTACCGCGACCAGCTGTGCTGCGTGGTCGGTGGTGGAAACACGGCTGTCGAGGAAGCCCTTTACCTGTCCAACATCGCCAGCAAGGTCTATTTG
>NZ_CALBEX010000357.1 GCF_937889215.1 uncultured Limnohabitans sp. | reverse complement strand
TGATCTGAAAAATAGCAGTCGTTCCACTGGCCTCATTGCCCACCACCAACAAAGGTTTGCCGTTGGGCGAATGGTCTGCGGCTACCAAGTGCATACCCTCCGGCCCCAAGTCACCAGTGGCACCGTTGCGGGTGTTGATGTAAGTTTCATATACAGGCCTCGTGGGCTGACTCACGTCGTAAACCATGACACCACCAATGCGCTCCAGTCCAATAAATGCGTAATGTTTTTGGCCAAACTGGGCCACGATGACGCCTTCTGGCTCTGGGCCTTTGTTGTCACTGCGGTCATCTTGGCTGTTGCCAGAGTGGCTCGCATTGAACTTGGCCTGGGGCAAGTCTTTGGTCAACTGCTCCAGCTGGTCGCCAGAATCAAAGACCTGTTGGCCCTGCGCATTCCAGATGGAGAATGAGCGCGTGCCATACGCATAGAGTTTTTCGTAAACGCCATTGACCGCCCCTTGAGAAGTGGTGACATTCAGGCGACCCAACTGGGCATCGGACTTGAAAGCCTGCAGCGCTGGGCTCAATTTCAACTTATTGACACGAGACTCTTCGTTGTAACCCGGCCAATCGGCACGCGCATCCCCTTCGTTGGCGGTGATCAAGTAGGTTTGCCCAGCCACGCTGTAACTGGCGATGGCATCGGGCAAATACATGCCCAGTACAGGCCAAGTCTTGATGTTGACGGCATTGTCTTTGTCGCTGGCATCCAGACCATTACCTGCGAGACTGTGGTCCTTGTAACCAAACGGTTTGATGGCGGTCACCTTGGCGGAGGCAATGTCCACGATGGCCATGGCATTGTTTTCCTGCAAGGTGACATAGGCCGTTTTGCCGTCCGTTGACACCGCGATGTATTCAGGCTCCAAGTCTTGCGCGACCGTGGCGCCTGGCCCAAAAATCCGCACACCCGAAGCGATGAGCGCATCCTTTTGGTCATTGAAGGCTTTGAAGTCTGCCGTTTTGGCTGTCAACACAACATTTGAACTGGTCAACTTCAGCGCGCTGACATCGACGACGCTGATGGAGCCCTCTGGGTCTACCGAGTCGGCTTGGCCATACGAATTGGGCTCACCCTCGTTGGCCAGCAACAAGGTTTTGCCATCCGGCGTAAAAGTCACCATGTCGGGCAAAGCGCCCACAGTGGCCGTTCCCAACACGGCGTAATCCGAGGCACGCAAAACGATCAAACGGCCCGGCTTTGTTTTGTCCAAGTCCTGCACAGCCAACGCCACCATGCCTTGGTGCACTGCCACGCTGTTGGCCGCACCGGCATCGGCCCACAAACTGGCCATGGTGATGGATTGGAGCAAAGCCGGTTGTGCCGGGTTGCTCAAATTTAGGACATCCAAACTGGCCAAAGCACCATTGACCACAAACAGCTTTTTGCTGGCTGAGTCATAGGCAGTGATTTCAGCCGAGGCCACACCGCCTTGGTGTGCGAAGCCGCCCAACTTGACCAGCTCCAAAGCACTGGGCGTCTGCACAACCCCACCGGAGCCGCCACAAGCTGACAGCGCGGCAAGAAAAGCCAAGCTGCAAACGCCATACACCATGGTTTTTTTCATATTCGTATTCATATTCATCTCCTGTGATTTCAATTCAAAACCGAGTCTGAGCGCTGGCTCAGGTTTTGGATGCGAAGGTCTTCCGCGGCTGGCGTGTCTTTCACTCCGAAGGCCGTTGTACCGAACTGGCTCTTCATGTACTTCATGAAGGCGTCTTGCTCGCTGCCTAAAGTCGCGGTGCTGGTGCTGGCAGCACCCCCAGAAGTGGCGTCGCTCATAGCGGTTTTTAAATCAACCAGATTCACCAAATTGGCAGGGAAGGGATAACCATCACCTCTGGTGGACAGGTACCCCAGTGTCACCATGCGGAAGGTGCGCTGGGCGTCACCCACCAAGGACCCGTTTTGTACAACCACATCGTTGCCAACCTTGAGCGAACGGATGCGTTCACCCGCGGTGGTGACTGCAAAACTGCCATCAAGTGATTGCGCTGTGCGACTCGGGTCATAACTGAATCTCATGCCGCCTATCTGAGGAAAACGCCCTTGGCTGCCCAAGACAGCAACACCATGCTCCATCAAGGACTTGAGTTGCGCGGCCGTGATGTCAAAAGTAGCCAAAGTGTTATTGAACTTCAAAGCCGTTTCAACCGCCAATTGAGAGATCTCCCCGGCTTGGCGCTGTGCTTCAGTGTTGGCTTTAGGCGCTGTCAGGACAGCGGTTGATGTGGACCCCGGCAGTGCCAGGACTTCACCAATCTCAGATCGGATACCGCCGCCATTTTTCAATGAAATTTGTACCGTTGGGTCCAACAGTTGGGCATACCAAAGATTGGCGTCCGCAGTCAGGTTGCCAAAGTTGGTCTCTTCGTTGCGTACCGCCGCACGGCGGCCTTCCAAGAATTCACCAGTTTTGCCGAACACATTGCCATCTTTGCTCTTGAGCACAGCCTTGATGGCATCACGAACCTGGGTCACCAAGCCTGAAACGATGACACCACCCGCACTGTCGTCGGTCTCGCTGGTAACCCAGGCACCCGAGAGTTTGTTATCAAAGCGTCGGGTGATCAGCACGCCCTTGTCGTCAAAAGGGGCCATGAAGCGACCGAGGTATTTGTAATCGGCGTCCACGTTAACGACCACCGTGGGTTGGCCGGCTGCATCTTGAGTCTGATAAGGGTACTCCCCCGCCGACTTGTCGCCAGTGCGCAGCACATCGTTGGCATCTGAAAGCAAGGTGTTGGAGCCCCCTGCAACAATGATGTCCACATTTTTAAGGCGGGAAGCCAAGGCCTTTTCGACAGACAGGCTTTGCATATGGGCCAAAAGCACCACTTTGTTGATGCCTGCAGCCGTCATCTCATCCACGCCCTGTTGGATAACCGCTGCAAGACCTGCCACATCCACTTCGCTGCTGGTCAGTGTGGGGCCGAACTGCAATTTTCCGGGAGTAGTGATGTTGGCGAACACCGGAGAGCTGGCTCCAATCACCCCTATTTTTTGACTGCCTACTTCCACAATTGTCCAGCCGGTCAACTTGCCCGATTGCTCTTGTGCTTTACCGCCGTTAGCCAGCTTCAGACTGGCCACGTCCGAATCGGCCGCGAAGTCCACGTTGTAAGACAGGTAAGGAAACTTAGCACCGCTCCATGCACCATCGGGTTTGATGATGCTGGCAAACTGACGCGTACCCAAGTCCAGCTCATGGTTGCCGATCGCAGAGGCTTGAATGCCAAAGGCATTCAGAAACGCCATGTCGGCGCGACCAACGTCCTCTTTGCCTAAACTAAGTTTCAAACTTGGGTCAAAGGACGCATTGAAACGCGGCCCAGGGATGTAGTTATCACCCGAGCTGACTGTCAGCGTTTGCTGTGGGTACTGGGCACGAAACTTCTGGATCAGGCCAGACAAATTGGCCACGCTGTTCAAAGCAGTGGTGTCTGAACCATCGGCGTCCGAGATGTGCAACAACTGCAATGTGAATGCGGCCTCAGGTGGCTCATTGCCATTACCGCCACAAGCGCTCAGCACCAGCGCGGCCGCCATGGATCCGATCATTATCTTTCTGGAAAAAATCTGTTTCATTAGAGACCTTCTTTGGTTAATAACTGCAAACAATTTATTCGCTCAACATGTCAGAAAGATGAAATATTTAAGTCAAATATTTGAAGATAGAACTCGATGCGTCTTCAAATTGCCAATTTTTTCAAATACGCAAAATCTTCATGAATTTGTCACCGAAACATCATTCGGAACAAGCACATTGCAGGGGTGTTTTCAACTCACCGACTGGAGTACTCAGCGACCAAGCCCACATCTCGCCGCGAATTTGTCATCACAATCGCCAGTGTTTCTGCTGTACTTGCCGCTGGTGCAAGCTTGTCTGCGTGCGGCGGTGGCAACGCCCAAGCTGAGTTCAAGTTCGGAGTCGCCAGTGGCGATCCACTCGCTGACAAAGTGATTCTTTGGACGCACGCCAAATTTCCGGACAGCGATGCAGATGTTTCGCTTCGGTACCAAGTGGCGAGTGATGCTGATTTCGTAAAAATCGTGAGCGAGGGCACTGTGCTGGCAACACTGGCCACTGGTTTCACGGCCAAAG
Organism: uncultured Limnohabitans sp.; assembly: GCF_937889215.1. Lineage (GTDB taxonomy): Bacteria > Pseudomonadota > Gammaproteobacteria > Burkholderiales > Burkholderiaceae_C > Limnohabitans_A. Next base: position 1,065 of record NZ_CALBEX010000357.1, on the reverse strand, counting down.
TGGATGCCAGTGGACTCCAGGCCGGCACTGCTTACCACTACCGATTCAGCCAAGGTGAAATCCGCTCACCCGTTGGACGGACGCGAACATTGCCGCAATCAACAGACAGCCTCAAGTTAGCCGTTATGAGCTGCTCCAATTACCCTGCAGGCTTTTTCAATGTTTACGCTGATGTGGCTAAAAGCGATGTTGAATTTGCTTTGCACCTGGGTGACTACATCTATGAATACGCCGCCAACGGCTATGCATCATCGGCCGCCGCCACTTTGGGTCGCGTGTCCGTACCCTCTAATGAATTGCTCACGCTGGCCGACTACCGCGCCAGACATGCTCAGTACAAAAGCGATCCAGACAGCAAAAACTTGCATGCCCTTAAGCCCATGATCGCCATTTGGGATGACCACGAATTTGCCAATGACGCCTATGCCCATGGTGCAGAAAATCACACCCAGGCCACCGAAGGTGCATGGGCTGATCGCAGAGCCGCTGCATTGCAGGCTTACCACGAGTGGATGCCGATTCGCACGGGAGCCGACAAATCTAAAATTTACAGGAGCTTCAATTTTGGCAGCCTGGTAAGCCTGCATATGCTGGACACGCGCCTGATTGGCCGGGATATGCAAGTTGAAATTGGCGATCTGGCCGGTATCGCTGGCGCTGCTGCGCAAGCCGCAGCCCTGGCCACTTTTTCATCGCCATCACGACAAATGCTGGGCGCAGAACAGATGCAGTGGTTGCAAGGCCAGTTGGTTAACAGCAGTGCACGCTGGCAAGTTCTGGGGCAACAGGTTCTCATGGGTCGCATGGAATTCCCAGTTTCGGTATTGGCTGCCTTGAACACCTCAGACCTTTCACAGGCCGCGCAATTGGCAGGGCAACAGGCCGTCACCGATTACTTGACTGCCAAAGCCACGCCCGCAGGTTCAAGAACCCCTATGCAAGCTGGTTTGATGAACACCACACTCAACCCGAAGCTGGGTTACAACCTGGACGCTTGGGACGGCTATGTTGCAGCGCGTGAAACCTTGCTCATGACGGCCTACCAACTGCAAAAACGTCTGGTGG
>NZ_CALBEX010000356.1 GCF_937889215.1 uncultured Limnohabitans sp. | reverse complement strand
GGCTTACTTGGTGCCTGCCATCTTCATCTCTTTGAACCTGACCGGCAACCCTTTCCCTCAGTTGGGCTTGGGTTCTAACTACGCTGGCACCGACATCTCCTTGCTGTCCAAGCTCGACCAAGTGGTGACCGACCTGGGCTTCAACCAGTACACCACCACCACAGCGGGCACGACGCTGAACATGTTCATGTACACCGTGTCCTTGATGATCGGTACCGCGGGCTTGCCCCACGTGATCGTTCGCTTCTTCACCGTGCCCAAAGTCGCTGACGCCCGTGCATCGGCTGGCTGGGCTTTGATCTTCATTGCGTTGCTCTACACCACAGCGCCTGCTGTGGGTGCCATGGCCAAGTTCAACCTGCACAAGACCGTGAACACGGCGGCTTCCACCGGTGGTGACTTGTTCGCCGCTGATGCCAGCTTGCAGTATGAAGCCCGTCCAGACTGGATGAAGCGCTGGGAAAAAACCGGTTTGCTGAAGTTCGAAGACAAGAACGGCGATGGCCGTATCCAGTACTACAACGACAAAACCAAGAGTGACGCCGTGAAAGCCAAGGCTGACGCAGCTGGCTGGAAAGGCAACGAATTGACCGTGAACGCCGACATCATCGTGTTGGCCAACCCCGAAATCGCCTTGCTGCCCAACTGGGTGATCGCGTTGGTGGCCGCGGGTGGTTTGGCGGCCGCTTTGTCGACCGCTGCCGGTTTGCTCTTGGCCATTTCGTCGGCTGTGTCGCACGACCTGATCAAGGGTGCCATCAACCCTGGCATCAGTGAAAAAGGCGAACTCATGGCCGGTAAGATTGCCATGGCTGTGGCCATCTTCGTGGCGGGCTGGCTCGGCTTGAATCCACCGGGCTTCGCTGCCGGCACCGTGGCTTTGGCTTTCGGTATTGCCGCCTCCACCATCTTCCCTGCTTTGATGATGGGCATTTTCATCAAGACCGTGTCTGACAAAGGCGCCATCGCCGGTATGTTGGCTGGTTTGGCTGTGACGTTGTTCTATGTGTTCGCACACAAAGGCATCTTCTTCATCAAAGGCACGGCTTACCTCGATCTGATCGGTGGCGCCAATGCATTCTTCACCATCACCCCTGAGGCCTTCGGCACCGTGGGCGCGATCGTGAACTTCGCAGTGGCCTATCTGGTCAGCAAGATGTCTGCCCCTGTGCCACAGCACATCCAAGAATTGGTGGAGTCGGTTCGCGTGCCTAAAGGCGCGGGTTCTGCCGCTGCTGGTCACTGAAATGACTTTTCGACAGGTGCCGTGAAAGCGGCGCCCGTTTGAAACAGCAAAGCCCCGTTAGGCGACTGGCGGGGCTTTTTTTATGGCATGGCTGCGATTGGGTGACAATCGTGGCCACACCGAAAGCACGTAAAACCATGACCAGCATTTTCATTTTCAATTGGATTTTTTTACTGGCCTTGTTTCCGATCGCCTTTTTCTGGCTGCGCCGGGCTTACCGCATTTTGGTCAAGCAAGACTTCAGTGAAGTCGCCCTGAAAAAAGGGATGCCCCCTGACAATGCCGAGAAATATGCGCCCTATGAGATGGCGATCAACATGATCGGCGGCACAGTGATGGTCGGGGTGCTGGTGGCGGTGCTGGGCTTTCAGGCCTTGGCGTCCGAGGACTGGATTGCCATTGCCGGCTCGACCCTGTGGATCAAGTTGCTGGCTTCGTTCGCTCTGAGTCGACAGGCGCACGGCTTGGGCCCCAGATTCAAAAACAAAGCCAAGCGCTCGGCATCTGGCGATGGGACGCGCGACTGAATTTGCGCAGTGAAGCCCATTGGTCGATGGCCATGTTTTGCAGCATCTGCACAAGACCCCCAAATTGCGAATGCGCTGGGCTGTGCAGCGCGCAATGACCGAGGACAGGAGGCAAGATGCGCCACAAAATAGGGATCGCCGATGTCGAGCCCAACTGGGGCAAGTCATGGGGCTTTTTGATGTCCTGTGAAGCTAACATCGCCAAGGACTTTGGCGTGGTCAACGCCCACATGGCCCAATTCTTTTGTGCCCCAAAACCCCTATTTATAGTGGCCCAGTTGCTGCAGGTGGTGGCATGAGCTGGCAGCGGCAAGCCGCTCTGAGCGTGGGGGCTGCACTGGCTTGTCTCTGCTTGGGCGTTGGCTTGGTGTGGTGGGCTTTGACGCCCGTGCAGGCCACGCAACTGGGGGCATTGCTGGCGGGCGTCTGGCCTTTGGCTGGGCTGGCGTTGCTGCCCTTCGCGGGGTTTTCGGTGTGGTTTTGGCACAGGCACGATCGCCAACACCAACAAAGCCTTGTTCGCTTGCTGGACAAGGTCAAACTGATCACCGTGGCCACGCAAAAGCAACTGATGAATGCCGATTCGCAAACCCCGGCCGTGCAGCGCCTGACCGAGGCCATCAATGCGCTGGCTACTCAGCGCGACCACTGGCGAGACCACGTACAGGCCGAAGTGGCCCAGGCCAGTCAGAGCCTGCAACAAGAGCGCAACCGCCTGGCTGCGCTGATGTCGGAGCTGAACCAAAGCGTGGTGGTGTGCAATCTGGATGGTCGCATTGTGTTGCTCAACAACCGGGCGCGCCTGCAGTTTAAAAAGCTGGCGGGTGATTCGTCGGCTGCCGTGGGTGCACAGTGGGTGGGCATTGGCCGTTCGATTTACGCCGCGCTGGACCGCCATTTGTTGGCACACGCCCTGGAAAACATCCGCCAGCGCATGGCGCGCGGGGCCAGCCAGCCGTCTGCCCAGTTCCTGACCAGCACCGCCTCTGGCCAGTTGCTGCGCGTGCACATGGCCCCGGTGCGCGCGGGCGCAGACACAGAGCCAGGGGCCGAGTCCGACAGCGCTGACATCCATGGCTTTGTTTTGATGCTGGACAACGTGACCCACAGCTTCGAGGAAGAAACCCGCCGTGACCAGTTGCTGCTGGGCCTGACCGAGGGCTCGCGGGCTTCGCTGGCCCATGTGCAGGCCGCCGCTGAGAGGCTGGCTTCGGACCATCTGACGCCTGAGGTGCGCGCGCAGTTTTTGCGCTTGGTGCGCGAAGAAGCCGCCGCCATGGGCCAGCGCATCACCGATCTGGTGGCCCGCTCTACCGAAACGCTGAAAACCCGTTGGCCGATGGAAGACATGCTGGGCGCAGACTTGGTGCTGGCCGCGCAGCGGCACATCGCCATGCATTGCGGGCGCGACTCAGGCGACGTGGTGCTGGACACGGTGGACCCGCAGGTCTGGCTCAAGGTGGACAGCTGGGGTGTGCTGCAGGTGCTGGCCTATCTGGCCAGCCGTTTGTTTGACGAGTTTGCTGTGCGCTTTGTGCAGCTGCGGCTCGCGCAGGCTGCCGACAAAGTGCACTTGGACTTGGTCTGGTCCGGCCAGGCCATGAGCACTGAAACCGTGATGGGCTGGGAATTGGACCCCATGCACCAGGGGCAAGACCACAACCCCTTGACGGTGCGTGACGTGATGGACCGCCACGGCGGTGTGATGGGGTTCGAGCGCGAGCGCACGCGCCACCAGGCGTTCTTTCGGCTGGTTCTGCCCAGGGCCCAGGCACAAGACACCATCAATTCCGAGCATCTGCGAAGCCCAGACAGCCGCCCCGAGTACTACGACTTCGATCTGTTCCAGATGGCTGAGAGCCACCACAGTTTGGACGATCGACCGCTCAAAACCCTGATGTTCACCGTGTTCGACACCGAGACCACGGGCCTGAACCCTTCACAAGGCGACGAGATCGTCCAGATCGGCGCCGTCCGCATCGTCAATGGCCGCTTGCTGCGCCTGGAGACGTTTGAGCAGTTGGTTGATCCGGGCCGCAGCATCCCGGCTGCGTCCATTCCGATCCACGGCATCACACCCGCCATGGTGCAGGGCCAG
>NZ_CALBEX010000355.1 GCF_937889215.1 uncultured Limnohabitans sp. | reverse complement strand
CAGTCTGACAATCGCCTGGGCGACGGCCTCACAAGGGGGCCGATGAACCAAAGCGACGGTCACGCTGACTGAACCAAGCCAAGGCTTGCTTCAGTCTCTCGGGGGTGAAGTCGGGCCAGAGATCATCGCAAAAAAAGAGCTCGGCATAAGCGGCTTGCCAAAGCAAAAAATTACTTATCCGAGACTCGCCACCGGTCCGGATCAGCAGGTCGACTTCGGGTCCACCGGCGGTGCACAGGTAGGGGCTCAGCGCTTCCTCCGTGAGCGAACTCAGGTCAAGGTCAGGGTGCGCTTTTTGCCATGCTTGGGTGGCCTGGATCATGTCCCAGCGCCCACCGTAGTTGGCACAAACGTTCAAGGTGATGGCTGTATTGCTTGCAGTCTTGGCTTGGGCCTCTGCAATCAAATCTTGAAGAGCACTTGAAAATCGATGGGTGTCGCCCAACACTTTCAGGCACACACCGTTGGTGTTCATGTTGCGGATTTCTTTTTTCAAATACGTCATGAACAAGCCCATGAGGCTGCTGATTTCTTCCTCTGGGCGTTTCCAGTTCTCGGTGCTGAAGGCAAAGAGGCTCAGCTGAGGAATGCCCATTTCTGCGCAGGTTTGGACAATGTCACGCACTCTTTGTGCGCCCGCGGCATGGCCCAAAGCGGCGGGCATGAAGCGCTTTTTGGCCCAGCGACGGTTGCCATCCATGATGATGGCAATGTGCTGAAGCAAGGGGTTGGTGGCTGGATGGGACAACGGAGCGTTTTGATCGGAAAGGTACTTGATTTTAGTGGCATCGCCCCGCGCGTTTGCGAACCCCACCGGGCCGTTCAAAAAGAACCCAGAGTCTGGCGTCTGAAAAAGTTGAGTTCTTGCGCATTGTTTCCGTGCCGTGGTGCACAGACGCGGGATTCAGATGATGCCTCTTGACGGTTGGTATGGGTACAAATCGCCTGGTTCAGACAAGCCCTTGAGAAAACAAGGGAACACGTGGCCAGCTTATTCGGCCTTGTGTGGGGTGGGGCCTACCCGGTGCGGGTGAGTCAGACCGGACCCGGGTGATTCACCAGGGTGGGCCTGACCGCGCAACGCGCGTGCCCAATTCAACATGCAGGCCGCGTCATTCACCCACACGCGCATCCTCACTGCTGTGCCAGTGGCGGGAATGTTCAATACCACCGCACTGAGCTGGCCCGTTTGCGCGAGGCAATCAAAGCCTTTAGCCAGGCGGTTGGCCCGCCATCAAACTGACACAGGCTGGGTCTTGGGGGGGCTCACAAAAGACAGGGGTTGCGACCGGATGCGTTGGCCAATGGCCCGGCGAATGCGGCTGCGGTTGATGCCGCTGACGTTTTGTGAGGCCACGGCCACCCGGAAGGCCAGGTAAAAACTCACCCCCAAATTGAGTGGGCCAATCACCGCCAGCCCTGCCAAAGCCCAGCCAAAGGCGGGGGTGTTCAAGGCGGGCAAACCCAAGGTGAAAACCGCTGCCGCCATTTGCCCGGCCGTGAGGGTGACGTGGCGGACATCCAAGTTCAAGCCAAAAAACCAGGCAATCACCGGCACCAGGCCCAGCAGCAAGCCCAACGAAATGTTGGCCGCCAAACCCGAGACGTTGCGCAACAAGTAAAGCCCAACCCGATCGGCTGCGCGTACCCCGATCCAGCGCCGCAGACGGGGGTGGTAGCGCAATGCAGAGTCGAGTTGGTGCAGTACAAAAGCGTTTTCGACCCAACCCGCGATGATGCTGGATGCAAACAAGAGCACGCCCGTGAAGGCCGCGAACAAGGCTGTGGGGCCAAGCAGGCTGACCGATGACAGCACATGATTTGCATCGGCTTCGCTGGTCATGGGCAGCAAGTCGAACAGGCTCAAACCCAGACAAATGACCAAAACCACCGGCACCACGCCCAGTAAGTTGCCCAAAATGGCGGCAATTTGCGATCTGAACAGGTTGGCCACTTCGTCCACAAAATCCTGAATCCCCGCTTCGTCGTCGATTTGCTTGAGTTTGGCTGCCATGGCGGGGGCCGTCACGGCGGGTTGTTTGGTGGCCACGGTCCAGTGCAGCAACATGACCAGCACAAAAGACAGCGCGTAGTTGCTGCCTGCAGCCAAGCCTTCCCAAAAGGGAGAGAGTGCCAGCCCCAGAATGGCAAACTTGACCCAGGTGGTCAGGCCAATGACGGCACCGCCGCCCAGTGCTTTGCCCAGCATGCGGCGGTATTCAACCCCATCGCGGGTGATGTAGTGCTCGCCACTTTCAGCGCTGCGCTGGGCCACTTTTTCGGCCAACATGTGGCTGTTGGCCACCCACAAGCTGGCGATGCTGCGGCTGTCGTGACTGACTTGGGCCAAGTGCGCCAGCAAGGCCAGCATGGCAGGCACGGGCGCATGGGTCAGCAGCGCCTCCAGCAAGTGTTTGCATCGGATCACGAGGTGGCGAAGTTGCCGCAGCCGAAACACGATACCCACCGAAATGCCGTGTTCCTGCAGGTGCGAGTAGACGGTGTAAGCGGCGTGGCGGCATTCGTCCAGTTGTGCTTTCAGGTCATGCGCGGCGGCTTGGCATTCTGGGCTGTGTGGGCCGCCTTGTTGCAAGGCCTGGCGAAATACTTCCAAAGCCTTGGGCAACTCATGAAACGGGCGGGTGTTTTCGACCCGGCTGGCCATGCGGGTGCGAATTTCTGCAGAATGCCCGGTGGCATTGACCTGCCCGACACAATAGGTCAAGGCATCCAACAGGCTCGCTTGCAGGTCCGGTGGTGCTTGTTTGGGTGCCTCAGGCAAGATCAGGCGGGTCAATCCGCTCAGCGTGTGTTCATCCAGTGATTGGAGCCACTGCACGTCAAAAAGCTCGGGTTTCAAAAAGAGAAAGAGCGCGCCCAGATCGCGTGTGTCGGGCGTGGACGGCAGAAACTTCATGCGCAGCCGGTGGCCTAGATCACTGATGAACGCGGCTCGAGATGCGAAGCCCAAATCGGCCAACAGCGGTGTGGCATCGGCATCGGCCAAAAAACCTTGCCACCAAGTTTCCCAGGCCTGACGGGTTTCTTCGCGCGCCAACAAAGTGTCGACCAATAAACCCAAGCGCGAAGCTGCTTCCACAGGGGAGCGACGGTCGCCCCGAATCCACTGCACCACGTCGTTGAGCCACAAATGCCGATCGACCCTTTGTGTCAAATGCGGCAGTTGTTGGGTCAGGGTCAGCAAATTCGGGATGGAGGACATGAAACTGAAGAAATGCTTAGAAACCCGGACCTTACTCGAAACCCGTGTCACGCCATCGACACCATGTCAAAGATAAGGTGAATACAGTCAGGCTTATGAAAACATTTGAAACTTTGGCCGATCTGGCCGCTTGTGTCGGCCAAGATGTGGCCGCGACCGAATGGGTGACCATCACCCAACAGCAGGTCAACCAGTTCGCAGAAGCCACGGGGGACCACCAATGGATCCATGTGGACGTGGAGCGCGCCAAGCAAGGCCCCTTTGGTGCACCGATCGCCCACGGCTTTTTGACCTTGTCCTTGTTGTCACAGTTTTTTGACAAAACCATCGAGGTCAGTACGAAGCGCATGGGCGTCAATTACGGTCTGAACAAAGTGCGTTTCATGGCCCCGGTGCCGGTGGGCAGCCGTTTGCGGGCGCACCAGCACTTGCACTCGGCCAC
>NZ_CALBEX010000354.1 GCF_937889215.1 uncultured Limnohabitans sp. | reverse complement strand
GCCGATCTTCTCACCGCCGGCGGTTTCCACCACCAAGGACTTGAACATGATGTACAAGCCAATCAGGCCCAACAGCACGCCCAACATGAGAGGGAAGTAACCCGGCCCCATGCGGGCACCTGTGCCAATGTTGTAGTTGGTCGCACCGATGGCGAAGGCTCCTCCGACGACTGCGTACAGCAGCCCTGCAAAAAAGTCTTTTTGACTCTTGATGTTCACGCAATATCTCCTCTGGTTTGAGTTGTTTAGATTTTGCGCGAACATCGGCCCCAGTTCGATGTGGGTTACACCTAGTCAGCGGCCAATGGTCATCATGGTTTACCCTGACTCGGAGTGCTTTGAATGCCCCCTCGGATGGCCTGTAGCACTTATTTGGCCAACGGCTTGAACACTTGGAGCCATTTGGAAGCGGGCAGGCCCCATTTCTCTTCGATGGCGCTGGCCGCTTTTTGCAAAGCATCGCGCGAGGGGCGGCTGGCGGTGCGCTGGACCAACACAATCGCATTGCCTTCACGGGTGGGTTTGAAAGCCCAGACCGCGTCTTCGCCGAATGCGGCGCAAATTTTCTCCACACTCTCGGCATAACTGGACGAGCGGCCAAACAGGTTCACGGTCATGCAGCCTTGTAGCGAAAGCAGCTCGCGGCAGTGTCGATAAAAGTCGGGCGTGTCCAGCACCGGGGCGGCCGCCTCTTCGTCGTACAAATCGACCTGCAAGGCGTCCACGGTGCCGCGCCATTCGTCTTTCTGGATTTCCAGCGCCGCATCGGCCAACACCACACGCAAGCGCGCGTCGTCGGGCGGCAGACGAAACCAGCCCCGGCAGGCGTGCAGCACACCCGGGTTCAACTCCACGGCGGTGCAGGTCATCTTGAGTTTTTTGTAGCAAAACTTGGTGATGGTGCCCGCGCCCAGGCCCAGTTGCATGGCGTGCGCGCCCTTGACTTCGGCGTGCGGGAAAAACAGCAGCCAGCCGAACATGCGCTGCACATATTCCAGCTCGATGTCAAAGGGCCGGTCCAGAAACATCGAGCCCTGAATCCACTCGGTGCCCAGGTGCAGGTAACGGATTTCGCCGTCTTCGGAGAAATTGACTTCGGGCAGTTCGAGGCTGGAGGCAGAGGATTTTTTTCGGGTCATGGGGTCAGCACCGCCCGCCAGGCGGTGAGTTTTTGTTCAAAGGTCCAGGACGCATTCGCAGGACTGGTCGATGGTAGGCGATGGACCGTGACTTGCCCGGCCAATCCGGCTTGGGCCAGTGATTTTTCCACCGCTTTGGCATGACGAAAACTCTCGCCGCCGTTGTGGGCGATGGTGCTCAATTGCGGACACCGCCGCAACAATGTCGGAAAGTCGTTCAGCTGAGCATGGCGGATGGCGCTGTCCAGGCTGCCCTCACGCTCACACTCGGCATAAACGTCCCACACCCCCACACCCTGGGCCAGCAAGCACGCGCAGCGGCGGGTGTAGTTTTTGTCGTCAGGCCAAGGCGCATCGGGCCACAGGGCCTGCACAATGCGCCAAAAATGGTTTTGCGGGTGCGCGTAATACTGCTGCCACTGCAAAGACTTGACGCTGGGGAAACTGCCCAGCACCAGCACGCGGGTGTCCGGCCCCACCAAAGGCGGCAAACCCTGCAAACGGGGACTGGCCAAAGACTCGGCCCAGGGCTCGGTCAAGACAGGCTGGGTCATATGCCCCCCAGTTTGGGCAAAACCCGCTGTGCGTTACGGGTGCTTGCTGCCGCCAAGTCGGGCAAGGGCATGCCCCGCAACTCTGCCAAAACCTGCGCAATGCGCGGCAACTCGGCGGGGCTGTTGCGGCCCTGCGCTGCACCCAGCGCCCGCTGCTCGGCGGTTTGGTAGAGCCACTGCGGCGGGATGTCGGGCGCATCGGTCTCCAGCACCAAGGCGCTCAGGGGCAGCTCGCAGGCCAGGCGGCGCAGCTGCAATGAACGCTCATAGGTCAATGTGCCGCCAAAGCCCAGCGCAAAGCCCATGTCTACAAAGGCCTGCGCCTGTTGACTGCTGCCGTTGAAAGCGTGCGCAATGCCTGAGGTGATGCGGCACTGGCGCAAGCCTTTGAGCAAGAGGTCGGCCGAGCGCCGCACATGCAGGATGACGGGCAGGCCGTGTTGTTGAGCCAGCTTCAGTTGCGCGGTGTAAAAAAACCATTGCCGCTCGCGCATGTCGGGCGTGCACAGCTCGGGCACAAAAAAGTCCAGCCCGATCTCGCCCACGGCCACCAAGCGCGGGTCATCTCGGCGCTCGGTCAATGCGCGGTCCAGCGCCAGCAGGTCAGCTTCTTGCGCTTGCGGTACATACAAAGGGTGGATGCCCAAAGCATAGGCGTCGCCATGTTGCTGGGCCAGTTGCGCCACATCGGCCCAGTGCGCTCGCTGCACCGCAGGGATCACGCAGCGCGTGACGCCCACATCGCGGGCCCCCTCGCGCACCGCGTCCCGGTCAGCGTCAAATTCGGCCGCGTCCAGGTGGCAGTGCGTGTCGATCCACATGGCGCGTCAAACCAGTCAAACAGGCGCTTGCAACACGCCCTTGACCAAATGCAGCTGCCGGTCACAACGCGCGGCCAAGGCCTGGTCATGCGTGACGACCACAAAGGCAGTGCCGCGTTCGCGGGCCAATTGCAGCATCATGGCAAACACGCCGTCGGCGGTTTCGCGGTCCAAGTTGCCCGTGGGCTCGTCGGCCAACACACAGGCCGGGTCGTTCACCAAGGCTCGGGCCAAGGCCACACGCTGGCGCTCACCGCCCGACAACTCGGCAGGCCGGTGGTGCAGGCGCTCGCCCAGGCCCACGCGTTGCAGCCACTGCGTGGCCACAGCGGCGGCTTCGGCGCGGTCTTGGCGGCGAATCCACAGCGGCATGGCCACGTTGTCCAGTGCACTGAACTCGGGCAGCAAATGGTGAAACTGGTAGACAAAACCCAGGTAGCGGTTGCGCCACTGGCCTTGCTCGGCAGCGCTCAGGGCAGACAACAACTGGCCCTTGAGCTGCACCGAGCCTTGCGTTGGGGCATCGAGCCCGCCGAGTAAATGGAGCAAGGTGCTCTTGCCCGAGCCCGAAGCGCCCACGATGGCCAGTGTCTCACCCGCGTGCACGGTCAGGTCCACGCCTTGCAGCACGGTCACATCCAAGCGCCCTTCGGTGAAGCGCTTGGTCAGGCCCTGGGCCTGCAGCACAGTGCCCACGTTTTGGGTGTCATTCATAACGCAGCGCCTCCGCCGGGTTGACCTGGCTGGCGCGCCAGCTGGGGTAAAGCGTAGCCACGAAAGCCAAGACCAAAGAAATGATGGCAACGGGCAGGATGTCGCTGGCCAAGGGCTCGCTGGGCATGCGGCTGATCAGGTAAATGTCACGCGGCAAAAAGCTGGCATTGAACAGAGATTCCAGCGCAGGCACGATCACATCGATGTTGAAAGCCACCAGCAGGCCAAACCCCAAGCCGCTCATCGTGCCGATCACACCCACCGTGGCGCCCTGCACCACAAAAATGCCCATGATGCTGCGCGGGCTGGCCCCCAGCGTGCGCAAGATCGCAATGTCGGCGCGTTTGTCGGTCACCGTCATCACCAAGGTGCTGACCAAATTGAAGGCCGCTACCGCCACGATGAGCGTGAGGATGATGAACATCATGGTTTTTTCGACCTGCACGGCGGCAAACCAAGTTTTGTTCTGCTGCGTCCAGTCGCGCACAAAAAACTGCGGGCCCAAGTCCAGTTGCAGGTCCCGCGCCACATCCCGCGCTTGGTGCAAATCGCGCAGCTTCAGGCGCACGCCGCTTGGGCCTTCCAACCGGAACATGCGGGCTGCGTCTTCGACGTGCATCAGCGCCAGCGCCGAGTCGTATTCATAGTGCCCTGACGAAAACGTGCCCACCACGCCCATTTGCTTCATGCGCGGCACCACACCCGCAGGGGTGACTTGGCCAGACGGCGACACCAGCGTCACCGGGTCGCCGCTTTGCAGGTACAGGTTATTGGCCAGATCGCGGCCCAGCACCAGGTTGAACTCGCCCGGCAGCAGACGCTGCAGCACCCCGGCTTGCGTGTCGTTCGACAAATCGCTGACCTCGGGCTCCAGCGCCGGGTCGATGCCGCGCACCAGCACGCCCTTCATGTCCTCGCCCCGCGCCAACAGGGCTTGTGCGGTGATGAAAGGTGCCGCGCCCAGCACCTGCGGGTTGGCCTTCAGTCGGGCCAATAAGGCGGGCAAATCGGCCACGGCAGCGCCATCGGCGGCATAGACCTCGATGTGCGAGACCACGCCCAGCATGCGGTCACGCACCTCTTTTTGGAAGCCATTCATCACGCTCAGCACGATGATGAGCGCCGCCACGCCCAGGCCAATGCCCATCATGGACACCCCCGAAATGAAGGAAATGAAGCCGTTTCGCCGGGTGGCGCGGCCTGCACGCGTGTAGCGCCAGCCCAGCACCAGCTCGTAGGGGATGTTTTTGAAAAAAGACATAGGCCCGTATTGTGCAGTGCGACCTCGGCAGCTGCCACAATCACCGCCCATGCACCTGATCATTCCCTATGCGGCCAGCCATGCCCTGAACGGCCCCGAAGTTTGGGCTGGCTTGCAACTTCCCCATTTGCAAACCTTGCTGACCCTGCTGCAGCGCCAGCAGGTGCTGCAAGACCCCGGCCCCACAGCGCTGCACATGCCGCACGAACGCCTTCAAGCCCAGACGCTGGGCTGGCCACTTGACGCCCCCACCCTGCCCTGGGCCGCCTGGCAACGGGCGCAACAAGGCCAAGCCAGTGCCACGCCCCAAGCCTGGATGACGCCCTGCCATTGGCAAATCGGCATGGACCAGGTGGTGATGGCAGACCCCGCGCATTTGCGCTTGAGCGACGAAGAATCGCAGCAGCTTTTGCAAGCCATGCAACCGTTTTTGCAAGAAGACGGCCTGCAAGTGACCTGGCACAGCGCCTTGCGCTGGCACGTCCAAGGGGCGCTGCTGGCCGACCTGCCCACGCCCTCACTCGACCGGGTGATTGGCCAGAACGTGAAAGACTGGATGCCCCAGCACCCCGCTGCCCGACCCCTGCAGCGCCTGCAAAGCGAGATGCAGATGCTGCTCTACAACCACCCGGTCAACGACGCCCGCGACGCCCGCAGGCAGCACACCGTCAACGCGTTTTGGCTGCACGGCGCGGGCACGCTGCATCCGATCACACCGGCCTCTGCACCGCCCATGACTGAGACAGTGACCGTGTCAGATGCCTTGCGGGCCAGCGCTTTGCATGGCAATGTGCAGGCTTGGCAGCAAACTTGGCAGCAGCTCGATGCCACGGCCGTGGCCGATTTGTTGGCGCACCTCAAAGCCACGGGGCAAGGCACGCTCAGCCTGTGCAGCGAACACGCGGCCCACACCTACACCGCTGCGCCTGCCGCTTGGCACCAAAAAATCACCCGGCTGTTCAACAAAGCTTCCCCAGCTGCGGTACTCCAAGCCCTCATCACAGCCTGACCACTCCCTGAAGACACCATGAATTTGCTCACCCGAGATGTGCCCCCCCGCAGCGCCTGGGCGCTGGAACAAGCAGGCATCCACCCTCTGCTGGCCCGCCTGTATGCGGCCCGCGGCGTGCTGTCCAAAGACGAACTCGACGACGCGCTGAACCTGTTGCTGCCCCCGGCCGGCATGTTGGGCACCACGGAAGCCGCCCAGCTGCTGGCCAACGCCATCGCGCACAACAAGCGCCTGTGCATCGTGGCCGATTACGACTGCGATGGGGCGACCGCCTGCGCCGTGGGCGTGCGCGGCCTGCGCATGCTGGGCGCGCAGAACGTGAGTTACCTTGTGCCCGACCGGGTGGTGGACGGCTACGGCCTCACGCCCCCCATTGCAGAGCGTGTGCACCAACAAGGCGCGGATGTCTTGATCACCGTGGACAACGGCATCGCCAGCGTGGCGGGCGTGCAGGCTGCGCAAGCGCTGGGCCTGCAGGTGCTGGTGACCGACCACCATTTGCCTGGCAGCGAATTGCCCACGGCAGAAGTCATCGTCAACCCCAACCAGCCCGGCTGCGGCTTCACCAGCAAGTCCATCGCCGGTGTGGGCGTGATGTTTTACGTGCTGCTGGCCCTGCGCGCCGAGCTGCGCCAGCGTGGGGTGTTCGACGCCAGCAACCAGCCGCGCCTCGACGCCCTGCTGCCTCTGGTGGCTTTGGGCACCGTGGCCGATGTGGTCAAGCTCGACGCCAACAACCGCCGCCTGGTGGCGCAAGGCCTGCGCCGGGTAAGGGCAGGTGCATTGCCCCGCGGCATGTCCGCGCTCATGCGCGCTGCCAGTCGCGAAACCGCCAAGGCCACGACCTTTGATTTTGGCTTTGCCCTGGGCCCGCGCATCAACGCCGCAGGCCGCCTGGCCGACATGACTCTCGGCATCGAGTGCCTGCTGACCGACGACGCAGGCCGCGCCGATGAACTGGCCAAACAGCTGGACGCGATCAACCGTGAACGCCGCGTGATCGAGGGCGACATGCGCGAGATGGCCATGGATATGGCCGAGTCGCTGTTTGACGAAGGCGACGAGCCGCCGCCCGCCATTTGTGTGTTCGACCCGGATTTTCACGAAGGTGTGGTGGGCATCGTGGCCTCGCGCATCAAGGACAAACTGCACCGCCCCACCTTTGTTTTCGCGGCCAGCAGTGCCCCGGGCAAAGAGCACGAACTCAAAGGCTCAGGCCGCTCGATTGCGGGCTTTCATTTGCGCGACGCGCTCGATCTGGTGGCCAAGCGCGCCCCCGGCGTTCTGCTGCGCTTTGGCGGCCACGCCATGGCGGCGGGCTGCACCATTGCCGAAGAACACCTCGATGTGTTTGAGGAAACCCTGAACCAAGTGGCCCTGGAATGGCTGGACGCCGCCACGCTGCAACGCCGCTTGGAAACCGATGGGCCATTACCAGCCGAATACCGCCGTGTGGATTTGGTGGACATGCTGCACCACGAGGTTTGGGGCCAAGGCTTTGCACCGCCCGTGTTTTGCGAAGAGATCGAGATCGTGTCGCAGCGGCTGGTGGGCGAGAAACACCTGTCGCTCAAGATGAAACACCAAGGCCAGCCGGTGGACGGCATCTGGTTTGGCCGCACCGAACCGCTGCCTTCACGGGTCAAACTGGCGTATCGGCTGGACGCCGACGAGTGGCAGGGGCAAAAGCGGGTGCGCTTTTTGGTGGAAGGCGCACAGCTGTGAGCCGTTCAACCCGCATCACCGTTGCATGTCGGACCTGAAGGCACCGACCTACAAAATCCAATAACCTGTCGGGCCAACGCGGACCGCATGGTTTTCAATGCTTGGTCGCAACCTTGGCCTGCAAGGCGTTGAGCACGGGCGCGGGCACCAGGCCCGAGACATCGCCACCGAGCTTGGCGATTTCACGCACCAAGGTGCTGCTGATGTGCTGCACATGGGCGCTGGTGTGCAAAAACACGGTGTCCAATTCGGGAGCCAGGTGGCGGTTCATGCCCGACATCTGGGTTTCGTAGTCGTAGTCGGTCACCGAACGCAGGCCGCGCACGATCACCTGCGCGTTGTGTGAGCGCGCAAATTCAACGATCAAACCGTCAAAGGGCAAAGCTTTCACGTTCGGGCAATCGGCCAGCGCGGCTTGCGCCAGTGCCAGCCGTTCGTCCAGGCTGAACATGGTGCTCTTGTGGTGCGCCCGGGCCACCGCGATGATGACCTGGTCAAACATGTGGGCAGCACGGCGGATCGCGTCTTCGTGGCCCAGCGTGAGCGGATCAAAGGTGCCGGAATAAACAGCGGTCACGCCCTGGTTTTCAGATGGGCTCATGCGGCTTCTCCTTCATTGGCGAAAGTGTTGCTGGCGGATGGCATTGCGGCATCGGTGCCAAGTGGTGCGGGCAAAGGCAAGGCCTCCAGACTGACCCGCTTGAGCAAATGCGCATGCACGGCACCGGCTTTGAGGTGGCGCTCGCACTGCAGGCCCAAAACCCCCAGCGCCTCGCCAGGCCAGGCCACAGGCGCTTCCAGGTAAATCCAGCCCCCCACGGGCACGGCACGGGTGGCGGCTTTCAGGGCCGGCTCAAACCAGGGGCCGTCAAAGGGCGGGTCGATGAAGACCACATCCACACTGCCCGAGGGCAAACGCAGCAAGGCGGCCACGCCGTCGCCGCGCTGCACGCTGACCATGCTGGCTTTCAGGCGGGTGGCGTTGTCTTGCAAATCACGCACCAACACGGCATCTTGCTCGACCATCAGCACATGGGCTGCACCGCGCGATGCGGCTTCCAGGCCCAGCACACCGGTGCCGGCAAACGCGTCCACACAGCGCCAACCGCTCAGGTCCTGGCCCAGCCAGTTGAACAGCGTTTCGCGCACCCGGTCGGGCGTGGGCCGCAGGCCCGGCTTGTCCAGCACCTTCAGGCGCGTGCGTCGCCACTGGCCGCCGATGATTCGAATTTCGTGCGAGGACGGGCCTTTGGGCACAGGGGTTTTGGGCTTTTTGGCCGCGGCATGGCGGGCTGCGCCGCTCAGGGCTGGGCGTTTGGAGGAAGCTGAAGACATAGCCTCCGAGTGTAAAGGTCCAAAGCCTTGAAAGCCTGGTTATCTTTGTCCTTCAGTGTTGGCCCCCACCACCACCGTCACCATGCGCTCGAGCTGCAACACCCGGGCCATGGCGCGCTGCACATCTGCGGCGCTGACGCGCTCGATTTGCCGCGTCCAGGTGTTCAGGTAATCCAGCGGCAAGCGGTTCCAGGCGATGTTGGCCACATTGCCCAGCAGCTTGCGGTTGCTGTCAATGCGCAGTGCAAAGCCGCCCACCAGGTTGGATTTGGCCGCTTGCAGCTCGGCCTCGGTCGGGCCTTGGCGCACAAAGTTTTGCACCACTTCTTGTGCCACTGCCACGGCTTGCGCGGCTTGGTCGGGGCGGGTTTGCAGGCCTATGGTGAAGGCCCCGGCATGCATGCCCGGTGCAAAACCGCTGTACACGCTGTAGCTCAGGCCGCGCTTTTCGCGCACCTGCTCGGTCAGGCGCGAAACAAACCCACCGCCGCCCAAAATGTGGTTGCCCACCAGCAGCGCAAAAAATTC
>NZ_CALBEX010000353.1 GCF_937889215.1 uncultured Limnohabitans sp. | reverse complement strand
CACCACGGCATGACCATGACCGGCCGCATCATCCGCGACGCTTGGGTGTTTGGTTTGTTGCCCGAAGGCGATGGTTTTGCTGGCAAACACGCGGGCGATTTGCAAAACCTGTTTGAAGCGGTGCACGCCGCGTGGGCTCCCTATGGCCAGCTGCCCAGTCGATTGCCCGCTGAGATGGCCGAGCGGCATGGACGCATCCATGCCGAGGCCCTGCAACGCGCCAAAGCCATGGGTTGGGACGCCGAGTTGGGCGACGACGACTGAGCGGGTGTTCAAGCGGGGCCCTGGCCCCGTGCTGCGCTCAACGCCCTGTTTGGCTCGATCCCCATTGGTCCATCAGGCGCTGGTCGCTGGCGCTTTCGGCTTCGACGCTGTCTTGGGGCAGCTGGCGCAGGCAGTCGGCCAGCGCTTGCGGGTCCAGTGGATCGGTCGGGGTGGGCGTGGCCACCACTTGGGGCGATTTGCCGTCCCAAGCAAAGGGGTTGCGGAACACGGGCGGCTCGGGCAGGCAGTCGTCTCTGTAAATGGGCGGCCCGTCGTTGGCAAAAGGTGAAAACGAAATCGTCTTGTCAAAAATCAGCGGTTGGCCCGTGGGGGTAGGCGGCAGTGGTGGCATGTTTTGAATGGCTTGGCGGGCGAGCTGTTCGGCTTTGGCCGAGGTGGTCCACAGCGTTTGCACTTGCGTCAAGCGGCCATCGGGGGCGATCTCGATGCGAAAGCGCACCACGCCCTGGTCGGGGCCTTCAACAGCGGTGCCCATCATGCTGCGCACTTGCTGGCCCCAGCTGTAGCGGTAGCCCTTGCTGTTTTTGTTGGTGTAGTTCGCGGCAAAAGCCCATTCTCCGGCGGTGGGCGGCGGGGGCGCGGCCATGCTGGCGCGGGGGCGATCGGGTGAGGGCGGTGGGGCCGGGGTCGCTAAGGCTGTGTCGGGCTGGGGCGCTGTGATGGGTGCAGTGATGGATGTTGACGGAGGCGCTGATGGCGGGTCAGGCAGCGGCTGGCGCGGCGGCGGGATCAGTTCCAAAAAGACAATTTTTTCGGCTGTTTTGGGCGCTTGCGGTGGGCTGACGTGTTGGATGGGGTAGCCACTGGCCAGCAGCAATACGGCGGCGTGCAAAGCCAGTGTGAGCAACAGCGCGATGAAATTTTTGTCTCTGGACATGTGCGCCGAGGCTTTTGTGGGAGTTCTTGCTGCCGTTCAGCGACAATATTCGTTTTGACTGATATTACCCGACGAAGTGGAGACCCCCATGCGCTTTCGCACCCTTGCCCTTGCCGCCGCCACCGCTGGCAGCTTGCTGCTGGCTCCAGCGGCCCACGCCGACAACAAGGCCATGGCCACCGACGAGATGGAGGCGTATCTGGAGTTTGTGGACTACGGCGGCGGCGTGATTTTTGCTGAGCAAATTCCAAAAGACGAGTGGCCCAAGATGGTGGTGATCGATGCGCGTGACCCGGCGCAATTTGCCAAGGGGCACATTCCTGGCGCCGTCAACATGGACTGGCGTCAGGTGCTGGCCAAGCGCAACACCATCCCCAAAAACAAGCCTGTGCTGATTTATTGCAACACCGGGTCGCTGTCGGCTCAGGCCGGTTTTGCGTTGCGCGTCGCAGGGTGGGAGAACGTGCGCATCTTGCAAGGCGGCATGGCAGAGTGGCAGGCCAAAGGCGGCTTTGACGCGGCGGCCAAAGCCGCAGGGCCTGCCAAGCATTGAGGCCCTGGGTTTGCAGACTTGGCCTGTCTGTGCGTGTGGCTTGACTCAAAGCATGCCTCAGTGGGCCGAGGGCGCTAAAGTCATGTTCAGTTGCAGGCTTCTTGCGCCGGGCCCATCAGCGGCCCATCGGGCAAACTGCTGTTTTATTGAGTCGATACGGAAGTCAACATGAATCCAAACCAAATGCACATCGAATCAATTTTTGATCCGGCCACGTTCACCTTCAGCCACATCCTGGCCGACCTGAGCACCCGGCAGTGCGCCTTGATCGACAGCGTGCTGGACTACGACCCCAAGTCGGGCCGCACCCACACCGCCAGCGCCGACCAGTTGGTGGCGCGTGTGAAGGCGCTGGACCTGCGTGTGCAATGGATCTTGGAGACGCATGTGCATGCCGACCATTTGTCGGCCGCGCCCTATTTGCAAAAGCAGCTGGGTGGCCAATTGGCCATTGGTTCGCACATCACCTCGGTGCAAAACGTGTTTGGTAAGCTGTTCAATGCGGGAACCGAATTCGCCCGCGACGGCAGCCAGTTCGACCGCTTGCTGAGCGATGGCGAGACCTTTCAGATTGGCGCTTTGCAGGCCCAGGCCCTGCACACCCCTGGCCACACCCCGGCGTGCATGACCTATGTGGTCACAGATGCCAGTGTCGATCCTGCGCGGCAGGTGGCCTTTGTGGGCGACACCTTGTTCATGCCCGACTACGGCACGGCGCGCTGCGACTTCCCTGGGGGCAGTGCCAGCACGCTGTTCCAGTCGATCCAGAAAGTGCTCAGCCTGCCGGACAGCACCGAGCTGTTCATGTGCCATGATTACCCGCCCGAGACCCGCCTGCCCCAGTGTGTGAGCACCGTGGCTGAGCAAAAAAAGGCCAATGTGCATGTGCACCAAGGCGTAAGCGAGGCCGAGTTTGTGGCCATGCGCGAAAAGCGCGATGCCACTTTGTCCATGCCCGTGCTGATCCTGCCTTCGGTACAAATCAACATGCGCGCTGGCCACATGCCACCGCCCGAAGACAACGGCCAGATTTACCTCAAAATTCCGGTCAATTTGCTCTGAGCAAAGCATGGACACGACAGTCCTGGCCGGTGCACTCGGCGTGTTGATCGGTCTGACCTTGGCGCTGACGGGTGCTGGGGGCGGCGTGCTGGCCATCCCCTTGTTGGTGTTTGGTTTGCATCTGCCGGTGCAACAGGCCGCACCGGTCGGATTGGTGGCGGTGGGGCTGACGGCAGCTTTGGGCGCAGGTTTGGGTTTGCGGCAAGGCATCGTGCGCTACCGGGCGGCGGCTGTCATCGGTTTTGCCGGCATGTGTGTCGCCCCTTTGGGGGTCCTGGCCGCCCAACACCTGCCCAATCGTCCATTGCTTGCGGCCTTTGCCGGCGTACTGATTTACACCGCCTTGCGCATGCTTCGCACACCTGCGGTCGTGAACCTTGATGAGGCCCAGTTGCCATGCCGCGTAGAGGCGGGCCAATCGCGGCTGAGCTGGACGCGGCAATGTGCTCGCGCCTTGTTGGGCACCGGGCTGATGTCCGGCTTTTTGAGTGGCTTGTTGGGCGTGGGCGGCGGCTTTGTCATTGTGCCTGCGCTGACGCGTCACACCAACCTGAGTCTGCCCTCGGTACAGGCCACCTCCTTGGCGGTGATTGCCCTTGTGTCTATCAGCGGCGTCACCGCAGCGGCGCTGCATGGTGCCGTGCCGTGGGCTGTTGCCGTGCCGTTTTCGCTGGGTGCAGGGGCAGGGCTTTTGTCGGGGCGGCGTGTCGCCCAAAATCTCAACCCGACAGTTTTGCAATCGGCGTTTGCCGGGTTTGCCTTGTTGGTGGCGCTGCTCATGCTGGCGCGTGCCTTGGGCTGGCTGCCGACTTAGGCGCATCCCCGTGCAGGCCCGCTCGCCAGCACCGGGCTTGCCGCTGCATTTGGGGCTGGTTCTTTCACACGCTCTGAGTGCTGTGCACACGCAAGGGTCCAGATGGCGTCATGGTCCCTCGGCGGCAGGCGTTGGCCGGCCGCACAAAAGCGATGCGGGCATTTTCCTGGCGCTCAAAAGCCAAAGTTGAACGATTGAAACGATCTTTTGCTGCAGACATTAAGCTTTTTCTTAATTAACTGATTTGCAATATTGAATTGTCCTGAGCCGCAGACTTTCTTAAAGTGGAGTTCTTGTTCTTCAGGGAGGGCTCAACCCATGCTTCAAGCACTGATTTTTGATGTCGATGGCACCTTGGCCGACACCGAAATGGCCCATTTGGCGGCGTTCAACCACGCCTTTGCCGAGATGGGCTTGGACTGGCGCTGGGATGTGCCGCTGTACACCCGCTTGCTGGCGGTGTCGGGCGGCAAGGAGCGCATCAAGGCGTATTGGCAAACCCTGGAGACCCAGCCCAAGGACATCACGGGCGCGGGCATGCAAGAGACGATTGACCATTTGCACGAAATCAAAACAGCCGCTTACGAGCAAGCCGTGCAAGACGGTGCGGTGCAGATGCGCCCGGGGGTGCTGGCGCTGCTGTCGGCCGCCAGTGTGGCCGGGCTCAAGCTGGCCATCGCCACCACCACCTCGCCCGTCAACATCGCGGTTTTGCTGCGCCAAGCCATCGGCCCGGATTGGAAGCTGAATTTTGCGGTGATTGAGGACGCTTCGACCGCGCCGCGCAAAAAACCCGACCCGATGGTCTACCAGCAAACCCTGTCCCGCCTAGGGCTTGCGCCTGAGCATTGCCTGGCGTTTGAGGATTCCGAGAACGGCCTGCGTGCCGCCATGGCCGCAGGTTTGCCCACGGTCATCACCCCCAACAATTTCACCGCCGAACACGATTTCAAAGGCGCATTGCGCATTTGCCCCAACCTGCAGGGCGTGGGGCTGGCGCAGTTGCGTGAATGGCACCACACCGCTTTCAAGGCCCAGGCATGAACCCCGTGCGCATTGCCGAATTCCCGAATTTATAAAACTTCAGAGAGTGTTTGCCCCATGTCCTTGAGCCCCCGCACCACGCCCACCCTGACGCAGTACCTGATCGAAGAGCGTCGCCGTTTTCCCGATGCCAGTGGTGACTTCAATGCCTTGATTTTGGATGTGGCCATGGCCTGCAAAGCCATTGCCAAATCGGTCGCCTACGGCGCTTTGGCCGACATGTACGGCAACCACGCGGCCGATGCAGGCGGCAGCATCAACGTGCAAGGCGAGACCCAGAAAAAACTCGACGTGGTCAGCAACGAGTTGTTCATCCGCATGAACGAGTGGGGCGGCCACTTGGCGGGCATGGCTTCAGAAGAAATGGACTTGCCCTACGCCATTCCCAGCGAGTACCCCCGTGGCAAATACCTGTTGGTGTTCGATCCGCTCGATGGCTCCTCCAACATCGATGTCAACGTTTCGGTGGGCAGCATCTTCAGTGTCTTGCGTGCGCCCGATGCTTTGGCCGAAGGTGGGCCTTTGACAGAAGCCGATTTTTTCCAGCCTGGCGCGCACCAAGTGGCCGCAGGCTATGCCTTGTATGGCCCGACCACCATGCTGGTGTTGTCGGTGGGCAATGGCGTGGCGGGCTTTACCTTGGACCCGGTGATGGGCGAGTTCATGCTCACCCACCCCGAGCTGCGCGTGCCCGAAGACACCCAAGAGTTCGCCATCAACGCCTCCAACAGCCGTTTTTGGGAAGCTCCAGTCAAGCGCTATGTGGACGAATGCCTGGCCGGAAAAACCGGGCCCCGTGGCAAGGACTTCAACATGCGCTGGATTGCTTCGATGGTGGCCGAGGCGCACCGCATCTTGATGCGCGGCGGCGTTTTCATGTACCCGCGAGACAGCAAAGATCCCACCAAAGCCGGTCGCCTGCGGCTGCTCTACGAAGCCAATCCGGTGGGATTCATCATGGAACAAGCGGGCGGTCGCGCCAGCACCGGCAGCCAAGCCATGCTGGACGTGCAGCCGACCAGCTTGCACCAGCGTATTGGCTTGGTGTTCGGCTCGAAAAACGAGGTTGAACGCATTGAGCGTTACCACGCCGAGCCACCCCAGCAGGACTCCTATGCCCCCTTGTTTGCCGAGCGCAGCTTGTTCCGCGATTGACACCCCAAGGCCATCAGCCCAGTCATTCGCGTTGAGCCCCTCTATTTAGAACTCAGGAGATTTTCATGTCAGAGAGACACCCCATCATCGCCATCACCGGCTCCAGCGGCGCGGGCACGTCCACCGTGACGCGTACGTTTTCCAACATCTTTCGCCGCGAAGGCGTGAAGGCGGCCATCATCGAGGGCGACAGCTTTCACCGCCATGATCGCAAGGAAATGAAGCTGCGCCAGGCCCAGGCTGAAAAAGAAGGCAACATGAACTTCAGCCACTTCGGTTCGGACAACAACCTGTTTGGCGAGATTGAAAACTTGTTTCGCGACTACAGCCAAACCGGGCAAGGCCAAGCGCGCAAATACCTGCACAACGCCGAAGAAGCCGCGCCCTTCAGCCAAGAGCCGGGCACCTTCACGCCCTGGGAGGCCTTGCCAGACGATACCGACATGCTGTTTTACGAGGGTCTGCACGGTGCAGTGGTCACGCCTGAGCACAACATTGCCCAATACCCCGACCTGCGGGTGGGGGTGGTGCCGGTCATCAACCTGGAGTGGATTCAAAAACTCTGGCGCGACAAGCACCAGCGTGGTTACAGCACCGAGGCGGTCACCGACACCATCTTGCGCCGCATGCCCGACTACGTGAATTACATCGTGCCCCAGTTTGAGCACACACATGTCAACTTCCAGCGCGTGCCCATGGTGGACACCTCCAACCCATTCATCTCGCGCGACATCCCGTCCGCAGACGAAAGCATGGTGGTGATCCGCTTTGCCAACCCCAAGGGCATTGATTTCCCATACCTGCTCAACATGATCAACGACTCCTGGATGAGCCGAGCCAATACCATCGTGGTGCCTGGTGGCAAGATGGAAATCGCCATGCAACTGATCTTCACGCCCTTCGTGTGGCGGATGATGGAGCGCCGCAAACGGGCGCTGGGACAAGCTTGAAAGAGGCCGCGACCATGCACACCCAGCACCCGACTCCTGAGACGGCCCAACGCATGGCGAACGCTGTGCGCATGCTGGCCGTTGACGCGGTGGAAGCCGCTAAATCTGGCCACCCCGGCGCACCCATGGGCATGGCTGACATCGCCGAAGTGCTCTGGCACAGGCACCTGAAACACAACCCGGCCAATCCGCAATGGGCCAACCGTGACCGCTTTGTGCTGTCCAACGGCCACGGCTCCATGCTGATCTATGCCTTGCTGCACCTGACCGGTTACGACTTGCTGCTGGACGAGCTGAAAAAGTTCCGCCAACTGCACAGCCAAACCCCGGGCCACCCCGAGGTCGACATCACCCCGGGCGTGGAAACCACCACTGGCCCTTTGGGCCAAGGCATCACCAATGCGGTGGGCATGGCGCTGGCAGAAAAATTGCTGGCGCAGGAGTTCAACCAAGAAGAAGACGGACAAGCCTTCACCATCGTAGACCACATGACCTATGTGTTTCTGGGCGATGGTTGCTTGATGGAGGGCATCAGCCACGAGGCCTGTTCGCTGGCGGGCACCTTGCGCTTGTCCAAACTCGTGGCACTGTACGACGACAACGGCATCTCCATCGATGGCCATGTGGAAGGCTGGTTCACCGACGACACGCCCAAGCGCTTTGAAGCCTATGGTTGGAACGTGATCGCCAAGGTGGACGGGCACGACCCGCAAGCGGTGAACGCCGCCATCGAGGCGGCCAAGGCGCAAGCCCACAGCCCCAACGGCAAACCCACGCTGATCTGCTGCCAAACCGTGATCGGCATGGGCTCGCCCAACAAGGCAGGTACCCATGACGTGCACGGGGCGGCACTGGGTGCGGCCGAAGTGGCCGCCACCCGCGAGGCACTGAACTGGCCGCATGCCCCCTTTGAAGTGCCTGCTGACGTCGCCGACCTTTGGAATGCCAAGGCCCAAGGTGAGCGAGCCGAAAGCCAATGGCGCGAGGCCTTTGCGCAGTACGCCCGCCGTTACCCGCAAGAGGCGGCCGAGTTCGAGCGCCGCATGCGTGGCGACTTGAGTGCCACTTACACCGAGGGTTTGCACAAAGCCTTGAGCACCATCGTGGCCAAACCGGACGCCGTGGCCACCCGCAAAGCCAGCCAAAATGCGCTGGACGTGTTGGCCCCCTTGCTGCCCGAGTTCTTCGGCGGCAGTGCCGACCTCACGGGCTCGAACCTGACCAACTTCAAGGACTGCACCAAGGCCGGCCGCGACACCTGGGGCAACCACTTGTCTTACGGTGTGCGCGAATTCGGCATGGCCGCCATCATGAACGGCATGGCGCTGCATGGCGGTTATTTGCCTTACGGCGGCACTTTCCTGACGTTCTCGGATTACTCGCGCAACGCCATCCGAATGGCGGCCTTGATGAAAAAGCGCGTCATCCATGTGTTCACGCACGACTCGATCGGTTTGGGCGAAGATGGCCCCACGCACCAAAGCGTGGAGCATGTGCCCAGCTTGCGCCTCATCCCGGGACTCGATGTGTGGCGTCCCGCCGATGGGCTGGAGACTGCAGTGGCCTGGGCTTGCGCCATTGAACGGCGCAATGGCCCCAGTGCCTTGGCCTTGTCTCGGCAAAATCTGCCCCAGCTGCTGACCGATGTGGCCGATGCCGCCAAGGTGCGCCAGGGCGGCTACATCCTGAGCGACATGCCAGGGGCCCAAGCCATCATCGTGGCCACAGGTTCTGAGACCTCTTTGGCCATGAAAGCACAGGCCGAACTGGCCACCCAAGGTGTGGCCACACGGGTGGTGTCCATGCCCTGCACCAACGTGTTTGACCGCCAAAGCGAGGCCTACCAAGACATGGTTTTGCCGCTGGGCTTGCCCACCGTGGCGGTCGAAGCCGCACACCCCGACTTCTGGCGCAAATATGTGGGCCGCACGGGTATGGTGATCGGCATCGCCAGCTTTGGCGAGTCGGCCCCAGCGCCCGCTTTGTATGCGCACTTCGGCATCACGACACAGCGCGTGTGCGACGCCGTGCGCATCCTGGTGCACCGCCACACCCACCGCCAGACCGAACCCCTACCCGCACACATCGTGCCTTCAGACCATTGACCCACCAACATGACGTCAGAAACACAAGCCTATTTTTTCGACCTGGACGGCACCCTGGTCGAAACCGCCCCTGAAATTGCCGATGCCGTGAACGACACCTTGCGCTATTTCGATTGGCCCGAAGTCTCGCAGCAACAAGTCAATGACTGGATTGGCCACGGCACCAAAGAGTTGCTGATTCAGGCGCTGGCCAGCGTCACGCACACCCCGGTGGCATCGGTGCGCAC
>NZ_CALBEX010000352.1 GCF_937889215.1 uncultured Limnohabitans sp. | reverse complement strand
GTGCGCCACCTCAAAGCTGCCCGCACCTGCGCAAATGATGGTGCGGTTGGGCGCGTCCTCACTGGCCATGACCAGCATGGCCGGCACCACAGCGCTGGGCTCCAGGGCTTGCAGCACCGCCTCGGGCATCAGGCCTTCGGTCATGCGCGTGGCGGCAGTGGGGGCCAAAGCATTGACACGGATGTTGTGCTTTTCACCTTCAATGGACAGGGTCTGCATCAACCCAGCCACCGCCATCTTGGCCGCGCCATAGTTGGCCTGACCGAAGTTGCCATACAAACCGCTTGACGAAGTGGTCATCACCACGCGCCCATAGCTTTGCGCCTGCATGTGGGGCCAAACGGCCTTGGTGCAATGCACAGCGCCCATGACGTGCACGTCCATCACCAGCTTGAAGTCGGCCAATTCCATCTTGGCAAAGCTCTTGTCGCGCAAGATGCCCGCGTTGTTGACCAAAATGTCCACCCGGCCCCAAGCGTCCACCGCTTGCTGGACCATGGCTTGCACCGCCACAAAATCCGTCACTGAAGCGCCATTGGCCAGGGCTTCGCCGCCAGCGGCGCGGATTTCGTCGACCACAGCCTGCGCGGCCGAGACCGAGCCACCCACGCCATGCACATCGCCACCCAAGTCATTGACAAGCACCTTGGCCCCGCGTGCGGCCAGTGCCAGCGCGTGCTGCTTGCCCAAACCGCCCCCAGCGCCTGTGACGATGGCGACACGGCCTTTGAAATCGATGCTCATGTGTGTTCCTTGTGAATTTAAAAATAATCGGCAGGGGCGAATGGGCGACACCTCCGCTCGGCTTGATCTGCTAACCTGAAAACTGTCCAAGCCCCTGCGTTCGTGGACGACTTTAAACCAGCCCCCTGACCCGACCTGTTACCCGATTGACACCCCCATGGAACTGAACACCGAAACCGTCACCACGCCCCCTTTGGATGCCGCCACCGTCGTCATGGTGCGCGACGGCCCGGGCGGCTTGCAAGTGCTGCTGATGCGCCGGCACCAAGCCTCGAACGTGCTGGGCGGGGTGTATGTGTTTCCAGGCGGCAAGCTCGACCCGCAAGACCAGCATCCCACCTGGTTGCAACGCCTGAGCCAAGACAGTGCCACCTTGCACCAAAGGCTCAATGAACCCGACATCCCGGCCGAACGCGCCTCGGGCCTGTTTGTGGCCGCCATGCGAGAAGCCTACGAAGAATGCCGGGTGTTGCTGGGCTGTGCAGCGCACGCCGAGCCACAGGCCCATGCCCTGCTGCAAGCGCTGCGCAGTGGCCAAAACTGGCACGAGGCCTTTCAGGCGCAGGCCCTGACCCTGCACACAGAGCCCCTGCTGCCCTGGTGCCGCTGGATCACACCGCGCCAAGCCTCGGTGACCAACAAGCGCTTTGACACCCGGTTTTTTGTCACCCAAGTGCCCGACGACCAACTGGCCGAGCACGACAACTTTGAGGCCACCGAAACCCTGTGGATCAACCCCCGCGAGGCGCTGCTGCGCTATTGGGACCGCGAGATCGAGCTGGCCCCACCGCAAATCATGAGTTTGGTGCACCTGAGCCGCCACCGCCACGCCCAGAGCGTGATGGCCGAAGCCCTAAGCCGCAAGCCCCCCGTGATCGAGCCCGAACCCTTTGACCAAGACGGCATCCGCACCATCTGTTACCCGGGCGATCCGCGCCATTCTGTGGGGCAAGCCGCCTTCCCTGGACCGAGCCGCTTGATGTTCAAAAACAAACGTTTTGAGCCAGAGTTGGGATTGGCCGCTTTGCTTGACTAGAATACGTGGGTCTCACGTTTCATTTGCTTACGTGATTTTTGTATTCACATGTAACATTTACCTATGAGCAATCCACCACAGCCAATCTATTTGTCCATTGACCGGGCCATGGAATTCATTGGCGACGCCAATGGGGTGTTGTCACTGCTCAAGACCCTGAAACAGACACTGAGCGATGATTTGCCCCGCCTACAAGAGTTGCTCGACAAAGACGATGTCTATGGGGCCAACCGCATCCTGCACCAACTCAAGGGCTTCACCCCGGTGTTTTGCGTTGACAGCTTGGTCGAACACGTCGTTCGCGTGGAAGACCTGAGCAAACACGCCGAACCCGAGGAATTGCGCACGGTCTACAAACAACTGTCCCCCCAACTGGAAGCCTTGCGCATGGAAGTGATCGCACACCTGGACAGCCACAGCCCCAACTGACCGGCAAACACCTCTTACGCACAAAAAAACGGGCCTCAAGGGCCCGTTTTTTCGTTTCCTCTCGGAGATTACTTCAAAGCCTTGAAGCGCACACGCTTGGGCTTGGCGCCCTCTTCGCCCAGACGGCGTTTCTTGTCGGCTTCGTACTCTTGGTAGTTGCCGTCAAAGAACACCCACTGGCTGTCGCCTTCTGCGGCCAGGATGTGGGTAGCGATGCGGTCCAGGAACCAGCGGTCGTGGCTGATGACCATGATGGAGCCAGCGAATTCCAGCAAGGCATCTTCCAACGCCCGCAGGGTTTCCACGTCCAAGTCGTTGGAGGGCTCGTCCAGCAGCAACACGTTGCCGCCTTCGATCAGGGTTTTGGCCAAGTGCAAACGCCCGCGCTCACCGCCGGACAACATGCCGACCTTTTTCTGCTGGTCGCCACCGTTGAAGTTGAAGCGGCCGCAATACGCCCGGCTGGCCATCTGGAACTTGCCCACGTTGATGATGTCCAGACCACCCGAGACGTCTTCCCAAACGGTTTTGTTGTTGTCCAAGTCATCGCGGTTCTGGTCCACAAAGGCCATGCGCACGGTCTGGCCGATGGTGACTTCACCGCTGTCGGGCTGCTCTTTGCCCGCGATCAGCTTGAACAGCGTCGATTTACCGGCGCCGTTGGGCCCGATGATGCCCACGATGGCGCCCGCAGGCACTTTGAAGTTCAGGTTATCGATCAGCAAACGGTCACCGAAGGACTTGCTGACGTTTTTGAATTCAAACACTTCATTGCCCAAACGCTCGGCCACAGGGATGAAAATCTCCTGGGTCTCGTTGCGCTTTTGGTAGTCGTGGTCGCTCAACTCTTCAAATCGGGCCAAACGGGCCTTGCTCTTGGCTTGACGGCCCTTGGGGTTGGAACGCGCCCACTCCAATTCTTTCTTCATGGCCTTGGAGCGTGCATCTTCGGTGCGCTGCTCGGTGGCCAAACGGGCGTCTTTTTGCTCCAACCAGCTGGAGTAGTTGCCTTTGTAAGGAATGCCGGAGCCCCGGTCGAGTTCCAAAATCCATTCGGCCGCGTTGTCCAAGAAGTAACGGTCGTGGGTGATGGCCACCACGGTGCCCGAGAAACGCGACAAAAACAGTTCCAGCCAGTCCACCGATTCGGCGTCCAAGTGGTTGGTCGGCTCGTCGAGCAGCAGCATGTCGGGGCGCGAGAGCAGCAAACGGCACAGGGCCACGCGGCGCTTTTCACCGCCGGAAAGTTTGCCGATGATGGCGTCCCAGGCAGGCAAGCGCAGCGCGTCAGCCGCGATTTCGAGCTGGTGCTCGGACGCATCGCCTGCGGTGGAGATGATGGCTTCGAGTTGAGCCTGCTCGGCGGCCAGCGCGTCAAAGTCGGCGTCTTCTTCGGCGTAGGCGGCATACACCTCTTCCAAGCGGGCTTGCGCGGCCTTGACTTCGCCCATGCCGCTTTCCACGGCTTCGCGCACGGTTTGCTCAGGGTCCATGATGGGTTCTTGCGGCAAATACCCGATCTTCAGGCCCGCCATCGGGATGGCTTCGCCCTCGATCTCTTTGTCGATGCCCGCCATGATCTTGAGCAAAGTGGACTTGCCCGAGCCGTTGGTGCCCAGCACGCCAATCTTGGCTCCGGGGAAGAAAGACAGCGAAATGTCTTTAAGAATGTGACGCTTCGGGGGGACGATCTTGCCAACCCGGTTCATCGAAAATACGTATTGAGCCATGTGTAACCCTGAAAAAAAATGGGCACAGACCGGACACCCCAAAGGCGTCGGCTCTGCACCGCAAACCTGCATGTGAGGTCAGGTGCGGCGTGTGCAACCCGGCATTATCCCAGCTTGTGAGACTTGCGCATGAAAAATTAGACCGCTCGCTCCGTCAACAGGCCTGACCGGCTGGAATACTGCACCCGGCTGTTCATCGCTTCGAGCTGCACCCGGGCGCTGCGCTGGCCATAGACCTCGGCCCGCAACCAAACGCATTCGGCGTCCAGCAGGGTGTCAGAGCCCAAACTGCACCACCAGACCCGGCCTTCGCCGTCCCAGCGGTAGCCGCGTGATTTGAGCTTGTCTTTGGCCTCAAACGGTGCGCCTGTGGCGCGCAACTTATAGCGCGTCTGCTCGGCGCCCGCCAACAGGCGCATCAGGCCCGTTTGCCCATCGGCCAGGGGCGAGGCCAGCACCTGCAGCAAAGCATGGCAATCGACCTGCGCCCTGTGCGCGTCGTAAAACCAGCCGCGCTCGGACGCCAAAAACTCCAGCTTGGCCGAGCCACTCCCCTCTTTCTTCCAGTCGATGCCCTGAAATGAGCACCCCCAGGCCTTGCCCGCAAACACCGGAAAACGTGCCTCCACAAAAGGGCGGTCGAACCCGGCGTTGTGCGCCAAGACCAAATCGGCCTGCTGCACCATCGCGGTCACGGCCGCGTCGTCGATGCGTTGGCCCTGCACCATGCTGTCGTCAATGCCCGTGATCTCGGTGATCTGCGGCGGAATCGGCTTGCCCGGATCTTCAAACGACTCATAAATGGTCACAGGGCCCACGGGTGCACCTGTGGCCGCATCCACCAGCACCGACAGCATGGCCAATTCGATGATTTTTTCGCCCTTGCTGTCCAGCCCGGTGGTCTCGGTGTCGAGCACGATCACGCGCTGGGTGGCTTGGCCGTTCAACGACCCATAGTCGGTGCGCGGCACCAGCCGCCGCAGCACCTTAAAGTCGGGGTGCTGCGCCAGCGCTTGGGCCATGGCTTCGGGTTCGGTCATGGCGAGCGGCCTTTCGGGCAGGGTGGGCAAGCTGGTGGGGGCCTGCGCCAAGTTCAGGCTGGGTGCGGCGGGTGCTTCAGCCATGGCGTGTGCGTTGGCCACGCCCTGTGCATTGGCCACGCCCTGTGCATTGGCCACGGCGGGCGAGACGGGCACAGCAATGGGCAAGGCAGCGGCCGTGGGCACCGCCACCGGATGGGTCTGTCGGGCACGCCCTGTTTTTTTCGGCTTGTCCACGCCCCCGGCCTCAAAGCCGAGAAAACTCATCTGATCAGATTTATTCATAGTGCCAGATTAAACCTCGACTTTGGCTGCCCCAGAGAGGCAACAAATGCAAGGCCGAGGAACAGATTTCGACTTGTGCGACAATTGACACCGCTGCAGCCTCCAGTTGCCGCAGCATCAGCACTTCTGCTGGGGCCTGACCCAGGCAACGCTCAAAACAAGCGCCTGCGGTTTCCATGCCCACCTTAAGACCTATCGGCCCACACTGGTAACTGCCAACAGCGGTTGAATGAGCCGATGCCTGCGCCGGACATGGCGCTCTGTGAAAAATGAACTTTGAAGAATTGAACCTGGCTCCGGCCCTCATGCAAGCTGTGCGCGAGCTCGGCTACGAAACACCCACCCCCATTCAGGCTCAAGCCATTCCTGCCGTTCTGGCCGGACAAGACTTGCTGGCGGGTGCACAAACCGGCACCGGCAAAACCGCCGCGTTCACGCTGCCCATGCTGCACAAGCTGAGCCTGAGCGAGCCTGGCCAAAACCGCTTTGGCGGCAAAGCCATTCGGGCTTTGGTGCTCACGCCCACCCGCGAATTGGCCGCCCAGGTCGAAGAGTCGGTGCGCGACTACGGCAAATACCTCAAGCTCGACTCCACCGTGATCTTTGGTGGCGTGGGCATGAACCCACAGATCAGCAAGATCAAAAAAGGCGTGGACATTCTTGTGGCCACACCCGGACGTTTGCTCGACCTGCAAGGCCAGGGCTTCCTGGACTTGTCCAGCATTGAAATTTTGGTGCTCGACGAAGCCGACCGCATGCTGGACATGGGCTTCATCCACGACGTGAAAAAAGTGCTGGCCTTGGTGCCCAAAGAAAAGCAAAGTTTGCTCTTCTCGGCCACCTTCAGCGACGAGATCCGCGAATTGGCGGCCAACTTGCTCAAGAACCCTCAGAGCATCCAGGTCACGCCCAGCAACACCACGGTGCAGCGCATCACCCAAGTGATTCACCCCGTGGGCCGCGGCAAGAAAAAAGACGTGCTGCTGCACATCATCCAAAAGCACGACTGGAGCCAAGTGCTGGTGTTCACCCGCACCAAGTTTGGCGCGAACAATGTGGCCGACTTCTTGACCAAAAATGGTGTGAAAGCCATGGCCCTGCACGGCAACAAGAGCCAAACCGCCCGCACGCAAGCGCTGGCCGGTTTCAAGAGCGGTGACATCCGCGCTTTGGTGGCCACCGACATTGCAGCTCGCGGCATTGACATCGAAGACTTGCCACACGTCGTGAACTTTGAAATCCCGAACGTGTCTGAAGACTACGTGCACCGCATTGGCCGTACAGGCCGCGCTGGCGCGAGCGGCGAGGCCGTGAGCCTGGTGTGCCTGGACGAAGAGGGCTTCATGATGGACATCGAGCGCTTCACCAAGCAAGAGATTCCAGTGCAGTTGCTCGAAGGCTTTGGCCCCGAGCCAGGGGAAGTGGCCGAACCCATCGCCATGGGTCGCCAGACCCTGTGGGGCGGCGCAGGCAAGCCACCGAGCCGCGATGTCATGGCAGCAGCCGCCAAGGCCGCGCGCAGCGACATGATGCAACGCATCCGTGACAACAAGGTCGCAGTCGGCGGTGGCGGTGGTGGTGGACAAGGCCCACGTCAGGCACGCGGCGAAGGCCAAGGCCCTGCCCGTCCATCACGCAATGGCCCAGCGCCATCGCGCCGCAATGGCCCGCAAGGCGCACCACGCTTTGAAGGGCAAGGCGATGGCCGCCGCGAAGGCGGTCGTGAAGGCGGTCGTGGACAAGAGCAGCGCGGCGATCCGCGCTTTGACAACCGGGGTGATGGCCAAGGCCGTCCCGCACCGCGTGGCCCACGTCCTGAAGGCCGTGGCCCAGCCCGTGGCCCACAAGGTGGGCAAGGCGGCCAAGACCGCCGCCGTGACGATGGCGACGAGTTGCCACGCCACATTGACCCGCTGAAAACCACGCAGTTCGCACGCTTGGACTTGCCCAACCGCAAGCCCGTGCGCACCAGCGGCCAGCCTGACCCGACCCGTACCAGCATCGACAGCTTGGCCAGCGGTGGTCGCCGCCATGGCGGCGGCGGTGGTGGTGGCGGCGGTTATGGCGGTGGCAACCGAGGCGGTAATGGAGGCGGTGGCGGCCGTGGCTTTGGCCGCTGATCAGCGCCTTGCGAACCCATGAAAAGAGACCGCCAAGGCGGTCTCTTTTTTTGCTTCTGGTGCCTGTCTCTGGCACAAGCGGCAAGCTGTCAGTCCTGAACCCTGGGGGCAACATGCCCCCACGCGCTAGTCGCGCACAAACAAAGTCACCAGCGGATCAGGCCCCACCTGGCGGCTCCAATGGCCATGCACGGTGTCGTCAAAGCTGACGCCGTCGGGCAAGGTGTCGGCCGAGTAAAACGACTCGCCGGGCCCAAAAATACGCGAGCTGCCATCTTGCAAAAAGATTTCCATCTGCCCACCCAGAACAAACAGCCACTGCGGTTTGCCAGTGCAGTGGAATGTGCTTCGAAAACCCACCGGGCTTTGCCGCAACTGGAATCCCGCAGAGGGCATGAGTGGTGACAACTGGCTTTGGGCCGTGCCCTCGGACAGGTCCACCCACTCGTCGCGAAAACGGGCTCGGCCATCGGCATCGGTGAAAAGCACAACTTTTTTCAGAGCGGTCATGGGTGTTTCTCGATAAAGAAAGAAACCGTGATTGTCGCCCAGCCAACAGCTTACAAGGGTAAGTCAGGTGACAAAAACCGCCAGCTTTAGGTACGATGGTGTGATGATTGGATACTTGCATACCATTCAAACGGTTCAGTTTCCCCCTGTGCTTACATACCCCATTGATCAGGAAATTTGATGTCTTCCAAACCCGATGTGCTGGCCGTGGCCAAATTGCACCCCTTTTACCAAACCGCATTGGCGTCGCTGTACACCGTGCACGACCGCACCCATGTGACCGATCCGGACGCCTTTGCCGACCTGGCCCCGCGCATCGTGGGCGTGGCGGGCACGGGCGAAGCCAGCGTGCCCAGCAGCCTGCTTTCGCAACTGCCCAACGCCAAAGTGGTGTCGGTGTTTGGGGTCGGCTATGACGGTGTGGATGTGCCCGCCGCCATCGCACACGGCATTCCCGTCACCCACACCCCCGATGTGCTGACCGACGATGTGGCCGATCTGGCCATGGGCTTGGTGCTGTCGGTGGGCCGGGCCATCCCGCAGGCCGACCAATTTGTACGCGCCGGCCGCTGGCCTGCTGGCCCCATTGCGCTTGCACGCAAGGTCTCCGGTGCGCGCATGGGCATCGTGGGACTGGGGCGCATTGGCAAAGCCATTGCCCAGCGTGCCAAGGCTTTTGGCATGTCGATCGCCTACACCGCCCGCTCTGAAAAACCGGACTCTGGCTTCATTTTTTACCCCACAGCTGCCGCGCTGGCCGCGGAGGTCGACTTTCTGGTGGCCATCACGCCCGGCGGCGCTGGCACGCTGCACCTGATCAACGCCGAGGTGCTGCAAGCACTGGGCCCGCGTGGCTTTTTGATCAACGTGGCCCGAGCCAGCGTGGTGGACGAAACCGCCCTGATTGCCGCCCTCCAAAACGGCACCATCGCCGGGGCGGGTCTGGATGTCTTTGCCAACGAGCCGCAGGTGCCAGAGGCCCTGTGGTCTTTGCCCAACGTGGTGCTGACGCCGCACATGGCCAGCGCCACCACCGAAACCCGTCAGGCCATGGCGGACCTGGCCTTCGCCAACATGCAGGCAGGCATCAACGGCCAGCCCCTGCGCTCCCCCGTGCCCGAATGCATCGGCATGGGCGCAGGTTCACAAGGCCACTGAACATGCCCGCATTGCGACTCATCGTC
>NZ_CALBEX010000351.1 GCF_937889215.1 uncultured Limnohabitans sp. | reverse complement strand
ACTGGCCGCTGATTTGTCTGAGGGAGAGCGTTTGTCGCAGCTCATGAGCGGTGGCAAAACGGTGCTGTTCATGAAAAGTCATGCCATCGTGACAACAATCACACGCAGCCGATTGCAATACGTGCTGCGGACCATCATGCCCCTAGCCTTAGGGCATTTGAAAACAACCAGCCCAAACGATCTTGAGTCGGACGACGAACGGCTTTGAACAAGCGATTGACACAGGGCCCTGTGTCGATCGCCAGACTTCCGATTGAGATGCCAAAAGGCGCGAAACTACCGGGATTTGTACTTACGCGGCTTTGGGCGTGGCCAAATGAATGATGGACTGCACATTGGAAGCGTTACCAATCGCCCAGCAGGCCTTGATCAAATCCGTGGTTTGAGATTGCCCCAAAACAGGATCGCTCAAGCCGTGAAATTTCCCCTCAAGCAGCGCTTGGGTCATTGGGTTTTGCAGCGAGCCGATCGCATGCTCCACAAACACATGCACCTTGCTGCCGTCGGTCAAGGTGGCGGTCACGTCGGCGCTGGCTTCGTCGATCGAGTCGTCCACTGTAGCCACCACTTTGCGGCGCAAGGCCACCATGTCGTCGCGGGTCACGATGTGGTCAGAGAACTCTTCCTCGGCGGCGAAGCCAAAGGTCAAGCCCGCGGCGCAGCCGTGGTAAACGCTGAACTTGGCTTGGAGACCATCGACAGGCTCTTTTTTGCCGGTCAGTTCGAGCACCAAGGAGTGCACGCGCAAGTCTATGCGTTGCACTTGTTCGGGACGCACACCTTTGGCACGCAACTGGGCACAGGCGTCGATGCTGGGGTGGATCACGATGCCGCAAGCGAAGGGCTTGTAGCTGTTGAACGAAATTTCAAAGCGCTCGCCCAACTCATGGGTGATCTCGTTCCAGTCGTTCTTGATGGACACAGTTTGCATCATGCCGCGAGGTGCTTCCAGCGCTTTCGGGCTGGCCGTGAAGCCTTGCTGGGCCAAGAGCGCCGACATCAGACCTGCACGCGCTGCAGCCCCGGGGTGGAAGGGCTTGGTCATGGTACCGAATTGCTCACGCATGCCGATGGGCTGCGAAGCTGCTATGCCCAAAGCCATGACCGTTTGCTGTTCATTGAGCTTAAGCAGGCGGGCACAGGCCGCCGCTGCACCTACAGTGCCGGTAGAACCGGTAATGTGCCAGCCACGGTCGTAGTGGTCGGGGTACATGGCGTTGCCCACTCGGCAAGCCACGTCAATGCCAATGACCAACGCGTCGATCACTTCACGGCCAGTAGACTGCTGGTGCTCAGCCAGCGCCAAAATGGCCGAGGCCACTGGACCGGCTGGGTGGATGATGGTTTTGAGGTGGGTGTCGTCAAAATCAAACGTGTGCGAAGTAATGCCATTGAGCAAGGCCGCGCTGGCCATGTCCACTTTGGTGACGCGGCCCAGCACGCTGGCTTGCGCTGCGGGCTGCAGCACCTGCACAGCGGCCAAAGCAGCATCGGCGGCCTCGTGGCCAGTGGCGCCCACGGCGCAGCC
>NZ_CALBEX010000350.1 GCF_937889215.1 uncultured Limnohabitans sp. | reverse complement strand
ACCCCCCGCCCGGTGGTGATCGTTTTGCACGGGTACGGCGGCATCCATGCCACCGTCGGCACTCGCAAAGGCCAGCTCAGCGCACGCCATCAGGGCATGACCGACTTGTTGCTGGCACAAGGCTACAGCGTGGTTTGGCCTGACAGCCTCACACCCCGACAGGAAACCAGTTTGTGCGAACAAAGCATGGCGTCACGCCAAGTGCGGCAAAGCCACCGACGCAGCGACGTTCACACCACCTTGGCTTGGCTTGCCCAACAAACCTGGACGGATCGCCAACGCGTGGCCTTGTTAGGCTGGTCACACGGTGGCAGCACCGTGCTGGCCAGTTCGGACAGCCAGCAAAAACTCCCTCAAGGCAGTGTGATACCCGACGTGGCGCTGGCCTTTTACCCAGGTTGCACTGATGCACTGCGTCGGGCTTACCAGCCGTCCTGGCCCGTGCACATGCTGCTGGGGGCGGCAGACGACTGGACGCCTGCCGCGCCCTGCGTGGCTTTGGCCCAGCAAGCAGAAATGAGCTTCAAGCTGTATCCGGACAGCCACCACGGATTTGACAATCCGGTGGGACAAGTCCAACACCTGCCTCGCGTACCCAATGGCCAACATCCGGGCCTTGGCGTTCACGCCGGACGCAACCCTGCAACGGGCCCGCAGGCCTGGCAGGATGTGCTGGACTTGCTTAAGCGGCGATGGCCTGATCCTGCAGCCCCTTGAGCAGGTTGGCCGCAGCGGCCAAAGGCACGGCTTCAAACGCCACCCGGCTGGGCACGTCACAGGCCACCCACATGGCCGGAGGCTGGGTTTGCATGATGATGCCCGCCACGCTTTCGACGCGGCTTTCGGGCGGCACGCTGGGGTCGGGGCTGCGGCAGATGGACAAAAAGCCGTCGGACTCGTCGCGCAAGAAGCGCTCCAGATCAGCTTGACCGATGGGGGTTTTCAAAGCGTGTTGCCCGGCGGTGCTCAATCGGTTGTGGCTCGACAAACCCGGGCCCATGGGGGCTTGTTCGGCCAGCAGCGATTCACACACGAAGTGGTTGGTGTGCACCACCACCCCTTCGGTGGGCGTGACCTCGGCCCAGCCTGCGGGCGAGACTTCGAAGCAGGCGGCCTGGCCCTCGGCGTCGGCGCAGGG
>NZ_CALBEX010000349.1 GCF_937889215.1 uncultured Limnohabitans sp. | reverse complement strand
GGTCAGTCGGGTGAAGGCACCAAACAGCACCAGATCAAAAGTCAGGAACAGTGTGATCAGTGTCAGGGCTTTCAAACGCCGAGAAGGCGTCGCCATGCGTTGCCGCCACAACCACCAAGACAGCGGCAAAGCGGCCACAAGCAGGCCAACGCCCATCAACTCCAAAATGGGCTCGAGGTTGTACAAGTCGACCTCTGTCATGCTCATCGCCCCGCCTCGTCCCAGGACGAGGATGCTCTGAGCAAACGGCCGATGTCGCGTTTGGCTTTGGAGGCACCTGCCACATCCATGTTCGCAGGAAAACGCATCATGAAATTACCCATGGGGTCTACAACGTAGAGGTGGTCTTCAATTTGCTGCCCTTGGGCTGGGCTGATCCAAGTTTGCACCACCGCTGGATCCATTCTTAATACGTGCGCCATGTTCAGGGCAGGCAATAATTTTTCGGCAATCGGGGCGTCGTCCGTGACCAGCCAGACGCGGTCCACACGGTCTTTGTCTCGCCCTAATATTTCACGCAGTTGCCTCTGAAAATACAAATTTTTCTGGCACTCATCGGCGCACGATCCAGACGCCACGCTGACCAGCAACCACTGACCACGCAACGAGTTCAGGGCCAATTCTTGCCCTTCATTGTTTTTAACCACCACTTGAGGCATGTCCTTTTGTGGCTCAATCAGTTCACCATAAACACTTCTTCCCTCC
The DNA here is from genome assembly GCF_937889215.1 of uncultured Limnohabitans sp. Lineage (GTDB taxonomy): Bacteria > Pseudomonadota > Gammaproteobacteria > Burkholderiales > Burkholderiaceae_C > Limnohabitans_A. The sequence continues at coordinate 4,218 of NZ_CALBEX010000349.1, read as the reverse complement.
GGTCGAAGCACGTAATAAGTGAAGTACGAAGCAATGACGGGCGACGCGCAAACCAACATCATCGCGATCATTTTCCAGCGACCCATGCGGGTACGTTGGGCATCAGCTTGCACAACAGAGCCTGGGCTGGGCATGTCGTGGACAGTCATGGCCAAGGGGCTGTCAGGCAGGTTGTTTTTGGCGGCGGGGTTGGACAATTTGGAACCAGACATAAAGTAAAGCAATCAGGCCACTCAGGCCAAACCACTGAAAAGCGTAACCATGGTGTTTCTCTACACCACTGGCCACCTTAGGCCATTCGCGCAAGAGACCTTCAGAGGCCGGTCCGGACTGCAACAATGAAACTTCAAGCACATTCAGACCGGTCTCTTTTCTGAAGTTCTCAAGATGGAGATTTTGCCGGATTGGCCCATCTTCCGGGCCACCGAAGTCATAGAGCCTTGATGGCCATGGGGCTAAATGGCCCTGCACTTCCACCCCACCATCAGGGGTCTGGATACTTGGCAAAGCCGTCCGGTCGGTGAAGGAGCGCTGTGCCCAACCCCGCTGCACCATGACAACCACTTCAGTGCCTTCAAGATGCATCGGCGTCAGCACATAAAAGCCCGGCTTGGCGTTCATTTGGCGGTTGTCCAAGTACAGCGTGTGCTGCGGCAACCACCGCCCCTTGAGCACCATGCGGCGGTGAATCAATTCTTGACGCTTGTTCACCGCGTCATCACGCTGCGCCAAGCTGCCTCCTCCCAGCACTTCCTTTGCCGATTGCTGTTCGCGTGCCGCTTGAAGGCTCAACTTCTCGTCTGCGCGGCTCAGCTGCCACATGCCCAATGAACTGGTCGCAGCGATCGCTGCCACGGCCGAGCTCAGCAAGAGCCATCTTTGCCAACTCGGGGTTTTCTCAGTCATTGGATAATGCACGCATGAAGATTTTGGTTGCTATCGCGTTTATGGCCATTTTGGGCAGTCTGGTCTGGGCCTTGGTTCACATGATGAGAGGCAAGTCGCCTCAGTCTGACGAGCAGCCACCCCCAAAAGGAAATATGGCCACCGCCTTGGCCTTCAGGGTCGGGTTCTCGATTGTCCTCTTTGTTTGTGTCTTGGTTTCATGGAAGATGGGTTGGATTCAGCCAACGGGTATTCCGCCAGGCGCTTGAATGGATTCAGCACTTATTTCTCGCCTGGTAATGTGATGTCTTCGCAAGTCGCGCGCACCACGCCAAGCCCGAACCTCTGTGCCCCAGTAAAAAAGCGCCCTTGGGCGCTTTTTTACTGCAGCGGCCAAGTCCTTACATCCAGTAAACCAGGATGTACAAACCCAACCAGACCACATCCACAAAGTGCCAGTACCAGGCTGCACCCTCAAAGCCGAAATGGCGGTCTTTGGTGAAATGCCCTTTTTGCAGACGCAATGTAATGAACAGCAGCATCAGCATGCCGACGAAAACGTGGAAACCGTGGAATCCCGTCAGCATGTAAAAGGTGGAACCATAAATGCCGGACGAGAGTTTCAAGTTCAGATCACCCCATGCATGGGCGTATTCATAGCCTTGCACAAACAAGAAAACGACACCCAAAATCACGGTCATCCACATGTACATGATCGTTTTGCTGCGGTTGCCAACCTGCAAGGCATGGTGAGCAATCGTCAAGGTGACGCCCGATGTCAACAACAACGCGGTGTTGATGGTGGGCAACCAAAAAGGCCCAACGGTCTGAAAGGGTTCTACAAGGCCTGCAGGCGATGTGGTCGCACCGGCCACCACACTGGGCCATGCGGCTTTGAAGTCAGGCCAAAGCAATGCGTTTTCTAAGCTGCCCAGGGCTGGAATCGAATGTGAACGGGCCCACCACAGTGCGGTGAAGAATGCGCCAAAGAACATGACTTCAGAAAAAATGAACCAAGTCATGCTCCAACGGTAAGACAAGTCAATTTTGCGACCGTACATGCCCGTTTCACTTTCGTGAACAGCCTCTGCAAACCACTGGTACAAAACAATCAACCACCAAGCCATGCCAAAGAACAGGCAATACATGCCCCAGTCGACCCCATTGATCCACTGGCCAGCGCCAAAAATGACAAAAAACAAACCGATCGCCGACATGACAGGATGGCGTGACTCGTGGGGGACGTAGTAATAAGGCGTGCTGCCGTGTGCTGCTGTACTCATGGAAACTCCTGCTCTGTCTTCATTCGAAATCTAATCTTGCGGGTTACAGCCCTGATGGCTGAGCCACAACCCAATTGACCAGGGCTATCAACCCCAGCACAAACAACAAAGCCGCACCGATGGCCACGCCAATGACGTGGAACGGATTGAGCTTTTCAACATCCTCTTGGTAGTCGGCATTTTTTCTGATGCCCACAAACGACCAAAGAACCGCCTGAATGGTCCGCAACCAATTGGTTTTATGAACTTTCACCGGATCTGTAGGGCTCATGAACCCAAACCTGTTTTAACAGCCACAGGCTGAACCGCAGCCGCCAACGGAGCCGTTGGTGCAGCGGGTGTTTTGCCACCCACCTCAAAGAAAGTGTAGGACAGTGTGATCGTGGTGACGTCTTTGGACAACTTGGGATCGATCACAAAAGCCACAGGCCAAGACTTCTTTTCGCCCGGCTGCAGCGTGTACTCATTGAAGCAAAAACACTCCAACTTGTTGAAATGGCTTGCCGCTTGTCGCGGTGCGTAGCTGGGAATCGCTTGCGCAGACATGACCCGGTTTTGTATGTTTTGGAACTCGTACATGACTGTACTGAGTTCACCCGGATGCACCTGCATGCTGCGCTTTTCAGGCTTGAAATCCCATGGACCGCGCGCATTGGCATCAAACTCGACGGTAATCGTTCGTGACGTGTCGACTTGGCTGTTGCGCAGCACCTGAGCGGCTTTGCCGGCCTTGGCATTTCCAGGAACCTGAGTTTCTGAAATCGACAAAACATTGATGCCCGTGATCTCGCAAATGGCCTGATAAATGGGCACCAGGGCGTAACCGAAGCCGAACATGCTGGCCGTCACAATCACCAGTTTGCCCACCATTTTCAGGTTTTCACCGCGCAAGTTCATGGGGTTCTTTCAGGGGTTGAGGAGCATCAACTTGGCCACAAATCCGAGCAGCACAGCGAGTGCCACTGAGGCCAAAATCAGCCCCAATCGCACATTGCTTTTTCTTTGTTCAGGTGTCTGGGCCATGACGATCAGCCAATCACACGGGTTGCCGTTGCGTCCAGCTTGGGTGGATTTTCAAAGGTGTGGAAAGGTGCTGGGGAAGGAACTTCCCACTCCAGGCCTTCAGCGCCTTCCCAAGGCTTTTGCGGCGCCTTCTCGCCCTTGCCCATCATGGCGGGCAAGACGATGAACAGGAAGAAGTACACCTGGGCAAAGCCGAAGAAGAAGGAACCGATCGAAGCAATCATGTTGAAGTCGGCGAACTGCATGGGGTAGTCGGCATAGCGGCGGGGCATGCCAGCCAGACCCAAGAAGTGCATCGGGAAGAACGTGACGTTGAAGGAGATCAGTGACCACCAGAAGTGGATCTTGCCGCGCGTTTCGTTGTACATCACACCGGTCCACTTGGGGATCCAGTAGTAAACGCCTGCGAACAGTGCAAACAGGGAACCCGCCACCAACACGTAGTGGAAGTGGGCCACCACGTAGTAAGTGTCTTGCAACTGGATATCGATCGGGGCCATGGCCAAGATCAGACCCGTGAAGCCACCCATGGTGAACACGAAGATGAAGCCCACCGCGAACAGCATGGGGGTTTCAAAGGTCATGGAGCCGCGCCACATGGTGGCGATCCAGTTGAAGATCTTCACGGCGGTCGGCACGGCGATCAGCATCGTGGCGTACATGAAGAACAACTGGCCTGTGACCGGCATGCCGGTGGTGAACATGTGGTGCGCCCACACGATGAAGGACAAGATGGCGATGGACGATGTGGCGTACACCATGGAGGCGTAACCGAACAACTTTTTGCGGGCGAAGGCGGGCACGATCTGGCTGATGATGCCGAAGGCCGGCAAAATCATGATGTACACCTCGGGGTGACCAAAGAACCAGAAAATGTGCTGGTACATGACCGGGTCACCACCACCAGCGGGGTTGAAGAAGCTGGTGCCAAAGTGGCGGTCTGTCAGGGTCATGGTGATCGCGCCAGCCAAAACGGGCATCACGGCGATCAGCAGGTAAGCGGTGATGAGCCACGTCCAAGCGAACA
>NZ_CALBEX010000348.1 GCF_937889215.1 uncultured Limnohabitans sp. | reverse complement strand
ATGGCCTCCACCATCATTGACTCACGAATTTTTGGCGACATGTTCAGCGACGCACGCATGCGTGATGTCTGGTCGGATGGAAACCGCACCGCCAAATACCTCGACATCGAACGCGCCCTGGCCAAAGTCCAGGGCGAACTGGGCATCATCCCCAAAGAGGCCGCAGACGAAATCGTGAAACACTGCGATCTGTCCATGATCGACTGGGACAAGCTGAAGGCCAAGACCGAGCAGATTGGTTACCCCATCATCGCGGTGGTGAACCAGATCAACGCCAACTGCCGCGATGGCCTGGGCGAATACTGCCACTGGGGTGCCACCACCCAGGACATCACCGACACCGCTGCGGTACTGCAAATGCGCGAAGGCCTGGCGCTGGTCGAACAGGATTTGACTGACATCTCGGACGCATTGGCGACGCTGGCCCAAAAATACCGCGACACCCCCATCATTGGTCGCAGCAACCTTCAGCAAGCCACCCCCATCACCTTTGGCTACAAAATGGCCAGCATCCTTGCAGGCATTGAGCGCCACCGTGAGCGCCTGAGCCAGCTCAAGCCCCGGGTGCTGATGGGTGAGTTTGGCGGTGCTTCGGGCACGCTGTCATCCTTGGAAAAAGGCGCCATGGAAACTCAGGCTGGCCTGATGAAAGAGCTGGGCCTGGCGCAGCCGCTGATCTCCTGGCACACCGTGCGCGACACCATTGCCGAAGTGGGTGCCTTTCTGGGTTTGGTGGGCGGATCGCTGGGCAAGATCGCCATGGACGTGAAGCTGCTGATGCAGACCGAAGTCGGTGAGGTGTTCGAGCCCTATGCACCTGGCCGTGGTTCTTCATCCACCATGCCGCAAAAGCGCAATCCGATTTCCTGCCTGTACATCCACGCCAACGTGTCGGTGGCACGGCAACACGCTGCCGCCTTGATGGACGCGATGGTGGCGGACCATGAGCGCTCCACCGGCCCGTGGGAAATTGAATGGGTGTCGCTGCCGGAAATTTTCTGCCTGATGTCGGGCGCGTTGAAGCAGACCAAGTTTGTGCTGCAAGGCCTGGAGGTGGACGCGGTGCGCATGCGCACCAACATGGACATCACCAACGGGCTGGTCATGTCCGAGGCAGTGATGATGGGGCTTGGCCCCTACATCGGCCGCGAATACGCCCATGATCTGGTGTACGACCTGTGCCGCCAAGCATTGAAGGAAAACCGCCCGCTGATCGACATTCTGGAAGCCCACCCGGAAATCAACAAACATGTGACCCGCGCCCAGCTCGAAGCCCTGTGTGACCCGGTCAACCACCTCGGCCAGGCCGGAGTGATGGTGGACCGGGTACTGGCGGCACGCCGGGGAGTGTGACCCCGCCATGCCTACACCTGACAAACAAGCCACCGTGGACGTGCTGGTGATCGGCGGCGGCAATGCTGCCCTCTGCGCCGCGCTGATGGCACGCGAAGCCGGTGCCAGCGTGCTGCTACTGGAGTCAGCCCCCAAAGAATGGCGCGGTGGCAACTCGGCTCACACCCGCAATCTGCGTTGCATGCACGACGCCCCGCAAGATGTGCTGGTCGATGCCTATACCGAAGAGGAATTTTGGCAAGACCTGCTCAAAGTCACCGGCGGCCTGACCAACGAACAACTGGCCCGGCGTGTGATCCGCGACTCCAGCACCTGCCGCCCGTGGATGCGCAGCCACGGCGTGCACTTTCAGCCGTCACTCTCGGGCGCACTACATACCGCCCGCACCAACGCCTTCTTCATGGGTGGCGGCAAGGCCCTGGTGAATGCCTACTTCCGCAGCGCAGAGAAGCTGGGGGTGCAGGTGCGCTATCAAGCACCGGTCAACCGACTGGAGATCAAAGACGGCCACTTTGTCGCCGCCCATGTC
>NZ_CALBEX010000347.1 GCF_937889215.1 uncultured Limnohabitans sp. | reverse complement strand
CCACCTGTGCGTCGTCGCGTGGGTGTCGACGGGCCACCCATTTGCTGGCTTGCAGGGGCCGTCCGTCCAGTTGCAATGTCTCGACCTGCTCCAGGGTCAACAACCAGGGCAAGGCATCACGCACTGTGGCAGTCTGAATTTGCAAACGGCTGCCGGGCTGCAAGCCCCCGCCGGCTTTGGCCATGGCGACGGCCAGTTGCGCGTAAAGGCTCACCTGATCTTGGGCGCCGTCCTGCAGTGGTACCGCTTGGGGGTTGTCACTGAAAACGATGCGCCTGGCTTGACGGTCAAAGTCGGCCGTTTTCCCTTTTCGCCAATCGTCTGAAAACCGATGGGGTGCCAGCCCGGCCGGGGTGATTTGGCCCGTGCTGCGCCATTGGCGCGAGCCGAGCAAAAAAACCTTGATCGACAAACGCATGTCGTACGCGCTGGCGTTGTGTTGCCAGCGCAACTCACCGCTGGCTTGGTAGGGGATGCCTTTTTCCTGGCCATTGAGTCGGTAGCTCAGCAAAGCCGAGGCGGGTAACGCCGAGGCCTCTGGCTGCAGCGGCTCTGCGGCATCAGCCCCTTTGAGCCACAAGCCCAGGGGCATCACGCGCAACAGACAAACCCAACTCAGCAACTGGCGTCTGTTGGCCTGCGTTGGGTGCTGGTGGCTTGGCATGGGGCAGGGCCGGTGGGGTAAGCCAGCGGCATTCAAGCCGTGCGCCAGCCCAGGTCGGCCGACAGTTGGTGCGCAAATGCACGCAGCGGCTGAGCCACGGGGCCATCCCAGTCGGCATCCAGCGTGGCCGATGAGCCCAACGACACCACACCCAAGGCCAAATGCCCGCCTGCATCGAACACGGGCGCACACAGGCCTGAAATGCCCGGCAACAGCACATTGACCACGCGGCCCAGCCCTTGCGCCCGGGTCTCGCTCAGCATGGCTTGCACTTGTGCCGGGGTGGAGGGTAAATCGCTGCGGCCGAGTTTGCGGGCCAAGGCCAGCTCGGCGTCGATCATGGGCTGCGCCTTGTTGGCTGCGCCGCCGTGGCCGATGAAGGCGGCAAAACACCGGCCCGTGGCCGACGACAAGAGTGGCATCACATCGCCCAGTCGCAGGCTGACGGGCATGGCCAGCGGCGTTTCTTGCCAATGCACCAAGGTCGGACCCCGGTTGCCCCAGACAGCCAGGGCCAGAGTGTGGCCGGTTTGGTCCATCAAAGTGGGTAAGCGCTCACGCGCCAGTTTGACGGCGTCTAAGCGAGACAAAGTGGCCAAACCCAGGCGCAGAGTGGCGGGACCGAGTTCGTAGCGTGTATTGGCATCCTGCACCACCAAATTGAGGCGCTGAAAGCTCACCAAGTAGCGGTGGGCCTTGGCGGCACTCATGCCCGCCGCACTGGCCAAGTCGCGCAACATCAAGGGACCCGGTGCCTGGGCCAGCACGTCCAACAGGGCAAAGCCCACCTCTACCGACTGGATGCCTGCGCGCTCTTTGTCCCCGTCTGGGGTCGTGTCCAAGGTGCTTTCGGTGGCCATATGCTCTAGAATCTGGTTTCGTTTAGTTAAACGAGTTTAACAATGCGTAATTTAATGCGTGATTCAGCCTTGGCGAACTTGGCTTTGAATGACGGAAAAAACAGGTAAACATCATGAAATTGGCGACCTACAAAGACGGCTCACGCGATGGACAACTGGTGGTGGTTTCGCGCGATCTGAGCACCGCCCATTATGCGACCGGCATCGCCAGCAAACTGCAGCAAGTGCTGGACGACTGGAACTTTTTGGCCCCGCAGCTGGAAGACCTGTACACCACCCTGAACCAAGGCAAGGCCCGCCACGCTTTCCCGTTTGACCCGGCGCAATGCATGGCCCCCCTGCCCCGCGCCTACCAGTGGGCCGATGGCTCCGCCTACATCAACCATGTGGAGCTGGTGCGTGCGGCGCGCAACTCCGAAGTGCCCGCCAGTTTTTACACCTATCCGCTCATGTACCAAGGCGGCAGCGACGACTTCATTGGTCCTTGCGACCCGGTGGTCTGCGCCAGCGAAGCTTTTGGCATCGACTTTGAAGCCGAGATCGCCGTCATCACCGGCGACGTGCCCATGCAGACCAGCGCCGACGACGCCGTCGAAAGCGTGCGCCTGATCATGCTGGCCAACGATGTGAGCCTGCGCAACCTGATTCCTGCCGAACTGGGCAAGGGTTTTGGGTTTTTGCAAAGCAAACCCGCCACCGCCTTCAGCCCCGTCGCTGTGACGCCCGACGAGTTGGGTGACACTTGGCAAGGTGGCCGCGTGCACTTGACGTTGCAGTCCACCTGGAACGGCCGCAAAGTGGGCATGTGCGAAGCCGGCCTCGAGATGACCTTCCACTTCGGCCAATTGATCGCTCACATCTGCAAAACCCGCAACGTGCGCGCCGGCTCCATCGTGGGCAGCGGCACGGTGAGCAACAAAAGCGTGGAAGTGAAGGGCAAACCCGAGTGGCCCAAAGGCTACAGCTGCATCGCCGAAAAACGCGCCATCGAAACCATCCTGGACGGCAAGCCCAGCACCGAATTCATGAAGTTCGGCGACACCATCCGCATTGAGATGAAGGGCCAAAACGGCGAAAGCTTGTTTGGCGCGATCGAGCAGGAAATCGTGCCGTTGGCCCAGGCGTGACACCCTTTTGAAGGCGAGTGAAGCGTAAAAAAGCCGTTTACGCTTCATCCACGAAGCGCAAACGGCGATGGTGGCAGAGGACGGTCAGCCCAGCTTCTTCATCAACAAAGCATTCACCTGCCCCGGATTGGCCTTGCCCTTGCTGGCCTTCATGATCGGGCCGACCAGGCCGTTCAGGGCTTTGGCGTTACCGGCCTTGAACTCTTCCACGTTCTTGGGGTTGGCGGCGAGCACGTCGTCGATGATCTTTTCCAGCTCGTCGGTGTCGTTCATTTGTTTGAGGCCTTTGGCTTCGATGATCGCATCCATTAACTGAAGTTGTTCTCGCAACGCATTGAAACGTTGAGCCCAATCCCGAATAGAGTTGATTCCTTCGGGCCACGATGGAACTCTAAACTCACCTAACCATACTGTTTCGAAAACCTGACGTGCGGCATTGTTGCTGATGGAGTCATCCTGAATTCGTGTAATCAGGGCTGCCAGCTGCATTGCGCTGACGGGGGCTTGCTCAATGTCCATCTCGCTGGCGTTCAATCGGCGTGACACTTCGCCCATGATCCAGTTGCTGGCCAGTTTGGCTTGGCCGCAGGCTTTGGCCGTGGCTTCAAAGTAGGTGGCGACCGCCTTGCTTTGGGTCAGCTGCGTGGCGTCGTATTCGGGCAGGGCGTAGTCTTTGACGAAGCGCTCGGCCATCACGCGGGGCAACTCGGCCATTTCGCTGCGCACGCGCTCCACCCAATCGCGGCCGATCACCAGTGGTGGCAGGTCCGGGTCGGGGAAGTAGCGGTAGTCGGCGGCGTCTTCCTTGGTGCGCATGGCGCGGGTCTCGCCCGTGTCGGGGTCGAACAGCACCGTGGCTTGCTGGATGGTGTGGCCGTCTTCGATTTGGTCAATTTGCCAGCGCACTTCGTAGTCGATGGCTTGCTGCATGAACTTGAAGCTGTTCAGGTTCTTGATCTCGCGGCGGGTGCCCAGCGGGTCACCAGGCTTGCGCACCGACACGTTGGCATCACACCGGAAACTGCCTTCTTGCATGTTGCCGTCGCAGATGCCGATCCAGGTCACGATCTTGTGCAGCTCTTTGGCATAAGCCACGGCTTCGTCGCTGCCGCGCATGTCGGGCTGGGTCACGATTTCCAGCAAAGGCGTGCCAGCGCGGTTCAGGTCAATGCCGGATTGACCCCCACCTCCGAGTGCTGCGTCTTCGTGCAGCGATTTGCCCGCGTCTTCTTCGAGGTGCGCACGTTCCAAGCGCACGGTTTTGCGAACAGTCTCTTTGCCCTCTTCCAAAAAGAAGGACACCTCGCCGCCTTGCACCACCGGGATCTCGAACTGGCTGATCTGGTAGCCCTTGGGCAGGTCGGGGTAGAAGTAGTTTTTGCGGGCAAAGATGCTGCGCTCAGCGATGTGCGCGTTGATGGCCAGACCGAATTCAATGGCGCGTTCGACCGCGCCGACGTTCATCACGGGCAGCGTGCCGGGCAGGGCCATGTCCACCGCGCAGGCTTGCGTGTTGGGCTCAGCACCAAACGCCACGGAGGCGCGGCTGAAAATCTTGCTTTTGGTCGAGAGTTGGGCGTGTGTTTCGAAGCCGATGACGACTTCGTAGCCTTGGACGAGTTTGCTCATGTCAGATGCCCTCCGGCTTGCGAAGGTGGAAATCGGTCGCTTGTTGCAGGCGGTGCGCGGCGTTCAGCAACTGGGCTTCTTTGAAGTAGTTGCCAATCAACTGCAGGCCCACAGGCATGCCGCCCACGCCAAAGCCTGCGGGCACGCTCATGCCGGGCAGACCGGCCAGCGAGGCGGGCAAGGTGAATATGTCGGCCAGGTAGTCGGCAACGGGGTCGCCCGCGTTTTCGCCAAACTTCCAGGCCACCGATGGGGCCACGGGGCCAGCGATCACGTCGCATTCTTTGAACGCGTTTTGGAAGTCATCGGCAATCATGCGGCGAATTTTTTGCGCTTGAAGGTAGTAGGCGTCGTAATACCCATGCGAGAGCACATACGCGCCCGTCATGATGCGGCGCTTGACCTCGTTGCCAAAGCCTTCGGCGCGGGTCTTTTTGTACATGTCCACCAAGTCGGTGTAGTCCTTGGCACGGTGGCCAAACTTCACGCCGTCAAAGCGGCTGAGGTTGGAACTGGCTTCGGCCGGGGCAATGATGTAGTACACCGGAATCGACAATTCGGTGCGCGGCAGGCTGATGGGCACCAGCTTGGCACCGAGCTTTTCATATTCGCGCAAAGCGCCATCGACGGCAGCGCGCACATCGGCGTGCAGGCCTTTGCCAAAGAACTCTTTGGGAATGCCAATGCGCAGGCCTTCAAGTGAATTGTTCAGCGATGCCGCGAAGTCTTCGGTCGGCATGTCCAGCGAGGTCGAGTCACGGTCCAAGTCCGCACCGCACATGGCGCTCAGCAAGAGCGCGCAGTCTTCGGCGCTACGGGCCATAGGGCCGGCCTGGTCCAAGCTCGATGCGTAGGCGATCATGCCGTAACGGCTGGCGCGGCCATAGGTGGGCTTGATGCCGGTGATGCCGCAAAAGCTGGCGGGCTGGCGGATCGAGCCGCCTGTGTCGGTGCCGGTGGCGGCGGGGGCCAGGCCAGCGGCCACAGCGGCGGCGCTGCCGCCAGAAGACCCGCCAGGCACACGGGCTGTGTCCCAGGGGTTTTGCACCGGGCCGTAAGCCGAGTTTTCGTTGGCCGAGCCCATGGCGAATTCGTCGCAGTTGAGCTTGCCCAAGCTGACCATGCCCGCTGTGCGCAGGCGCTGTACCACGGTGGCGTCAAACGGCGAGCGGTAGCCGCTCAGGATTTTGGAGCCTGCGGTGGTGGCGAAATCGCGGGTGACAAACACGTCTTTGTGCGCCACGGGCACGCCTTCCAGTGGCCCGGCGGTGCCGTCGGCCAGTTTGGCGTCCGAGGCGCGGGCCTGGGCCAGCGTCACTTCGCTGTCGATGTCCAAAAACGCGTTGTGTGGGTTGCCGCCCATGCGGGCCAAAAAGCGCGTGGCGACTTCCACCGCACTGACTTCTTTGGTGTGCAAAAGGTTTGCCAGCGCTTTCACGCTGAGGTTGTGCAGATCACTCATGGCTTACTCGATGACTTTGGGGACCAGGAACAGGCCGCGCTCGACGGCGGGGGCGCTTTGCTGGTTCAAATCGCGTTGGTTGGGCTCGCTGGCCAGGTCGGGGCGCAGGCGCAGCGTGATGTCCTGAATGGCCGCCACGGGGTGGGCCATGGGGGTGATGCCGGTGGTGTCGACCGCCTGCATGGCTTGGACGATGCCAAAAAAGCCGTTGATTTGAGTGAGCATGCGCTCGCTTTCATCGGGCTTGAGTTCCAGCCGGGCGAGGTTCGCGATGCGGGCAATATCTTGTGGGGTCAGCGACATGGTTCAAAAAGGCTTGTAATGGCGGTGTTTTTCAATGCAAGGCAGTGGCTTGGGGCCGTCAAATCATTGGGGTATCGGGTATTATCCTGTGTTTGCTGAAGGGTTCAGAATGCCTTGCCAAGCACCCATTTTGATACACCTCTATTTGCTTGCTGTGCCCCACTTGTGCCTGTTTGTTGATCAGGCTCGGGTTTGAGCCCCAAAGGATTTCCCATGTTTTCCTCATTTCGTCGTTATTTTTCCAGTGATTTGGCCATTGACCTGGGCACTGCCAATACCCTGATTTTTGTGCGTGACAAGGGCATCGTGCTGGACGAGCCCTCTGTGGTGGCCATCCGCCACGAAGGTGGCCCTCAGGGCAAGAAAACCTTGCAAGCCGTGGGCCACGAAGCCAAGGCCATGCTCGGCAAAGTGCCCGGCAACATCGAAGCCATCCGCCCCATGAAAGACGGCGTGATCGCCGACTTCACCGTGACCGAGCAGATGCTCAAGCAGTTCATCCGCATGGTGCACCCGCGCAGCACTTTCCGCCCCAGCCCGCGTATCATCATTTGCGTGCCATGCGGCTCGACCCAGGTCGAGCGCCGTGCCATTCGTGAGTCGGCTTTGGGTGCTGGCGCCTCCGAGGTGTATTTGATCGAAGAACCCATGGCCGCAGCCATCGGCGCGGGCTTGCCCGTGTCGGAAGCTTCGGGCTCGATGGTGGTGGACATTGGTGGCGGCACCACCGAGGTCGGTGTGATCTCATTGGGCGGCATGGTCTACAAAGGCAGCGTGCGCGTGGGTGGCGACAAGTTCGACGAAGCCATCATCAGCTACATCCGACGCAACTACGGCATGATGATCGGCGAGCCCACGGCCGAAGCCATCAAGAAGAACATTGGTTCTGCTTTCCCAGGCAGCGAAGTCAAGGAAATGGAAGTCAAGGGTCGCAACCTGTCTGAAGGGGTGCCGCGCAGCTTCACCATCAGCTCCAATGAAATTTTGGAAGCCCTGATCGATCCGCTCAACCAAATCGTCTCGGCCGTCAAGACGGCGCTGGAGCACACGCCACCCGAGTTGGGTGCCGACATCGCCGAGCGCGGCATGATGCTCACCGGTGGTGGCGCTTTGCTGCGTGACCTGGACCGCTTGCTGGCCGAAGAAACCGGCTTGCCGGTGCTGGTGGCCGAAGACCCGCTGACCTGCGTGGCGCGCGGTTGCGGCATGGCTTTGGAACGCATGGACCAGCTGGGCAGCATTTTTACCACCGAGTAAGAAACGGACGGGTGCGGATTGGCTGCCACCCCACTTCTTCAACCCACCACCATCCGGTGCAATTGAACCATGGCCCTGGATACGTTTGAACGCAGCGCACCGCCGATCTTTCGGCCGGGTCTGTCTGCGACTTCAAAGATGTTGCTGCTGGGGCTGCTGGCTGTTTTGCTGATGGCGGCCGACCACCGTTTGCAAATATCGCAGCCCCTGCGCTCCGGTGTGGCCTTGGTACTGGCACCATTGCAATGGCTCTCATTGCAACCCGGTCGAGCGGTCCGTGCTGCTGGCCAATATTTGGGTAACTTGGAAGAGGCGCAAGATGCCGCAGAAGTTTTTCAGAGCCGGACGATTGCCCAGGCGCAGCGCTTGCAACAGGTTGAACAGCTGACGCAGGAAAACGCCCAATTGCGGCAGCTGTTGGATTTGCGGGCACAGACGGGCGGCCCCGCCAAGGCCGTTCAGGTGCTCTACGACACGGCTGATCCCTACACCCGACGCGTCGTGGTGGACCGAGGCCAACTCGCAGGCATTGTGCAAGGCTCTGCCGTCATTGACACGGCGGGCGTTGTGGGGCAGGTCACCCGCGTGTATCCCTTGGTCAGCGAGGTCACCTTGCTCACGGACCGCGACCAAAGCATACCGGTCATGAACACCCGTACTGGCAGCCGCCATGTGGCCAACGGAGATCCTTACACCTTGGGTGGGTCCCTGGATTTGAAATTCGTGCCATCGGGCATGGACATTCAAAATGGCGACCTCCTGACCACCAGCGGTCTTGATGGGGTTTATCCGGCGGGCTTGCATGTGGGGCGAATTGTGCGCATTGATCGCCGAGTGGAGTCAACCTTTGCCCGGGTGCATGCCGAGCCGATGGCCACCGAACGTGGGCGTCACTTGCTGGTGCTCTTGCCGGTAAAAGATTGGCCTCCAGCCCCAGAGCCTGCGACCGGTAAAAAGGCGACCACAAAAGGCAAACCGGGCTTGCCCGGACAGCAAGCCGCAGGAGCTCAACCATGATCATGCCCGCTGGCCGCCCCCTCCTGTTGCCCGCCAATCCCAAGTTCATTGCGCTCAGTTTTTTACTGGCCTTGCTGATGCACATGCTGCTGGGCCTGCTGGGTTGGTATTGGGTGCCTGACGTGCTCGCTGTTGTGATGGTGTTTTGGACGGTGCACCAACCTCGGCGTGTGGGTTTGATTCTGGCGTTTTTGTTGGGCTTGGCGCTCGATGTGCATGAATCGGCCTTGTTGGGGCAAAACGCTTTGTCGTATGTGGTGCTCTCTGGCCTGGCGACATTGGCGCAGCGTCGTTTGCTGTGGTTTCCTTTGCGTGAGCAGGCTTTGCAAATTTTGCCGCTCTTTTTGGCGGCTTCGGTAGTCGAGTGGCTCTCGCGTTTGATCGTGCACGATGCTTGGCCAGCTTGGAGTCAATTGTTGGCGCCCTTCATGCAAGCTGCGCTGTGGCCCGTCGTGGGGGCTTTGTTGTTGGCTCCGCAACGGCGTGCTTTTGAACGCGATGACATACGGCCGCTTTGACCATGTCATGGAACATGCCTTCGCTGTCGGAGTTGCGCGACATACGTGCTGAGATTGATCGATTTCAAGGCCGCGTGGTCGTGATCCAATGGGTGGTGCTGCTGTGCTTTTTGCTGTTGGCGGCGCGCTTGATCCACTTGCAAGTGATCCGTTACGACGACCTGATGGCACAGGCCGAAAACAACCGAACCGCCATCTTGCCCACCGTGCCGCCACGCGGCAACATCTTGGACCGCAATGGCTTGGTGCTGGCCAACAACTATTCGGCTTATACCTTGGAGATCACGCCTTCCAAAGTGCAAGACTTGGAAGTCACGATTGATGAGCTGGCCGAGTTGGTGGACATCCAGATCAAAGACCGTCGCCGCTTCAAGCGACTGCGTGAAGAATCCAAAAGCTTTGACTCACTGCCCATTCGCAACCGCCTGACGGACGAAGAAGTGGCCCGCTTCAGCGCCCAGAGCTACCGCTTTCCCGGGGTTGAAATCAAAGCCCGTTTGTTCCGCCAGTACCCGTATGGTGAATTGGCCAGCCATGTGATCGGCTACATCGGGCGCATCAACCAACGTGACAAAGAGCGGCTCGAAGAAAACGATGACACGGCCAATTACAGGGGAACCGAGTACATCGGTAAATTGGGTGTGGAGCAACGCTATGAGCGCGAGTTGCACGGCGTCACCGGGATCAATCAAATCGAGACATCAGCCGGGGGACAGGCGATCCGAAGTCTGTTCAACCGTCCTGCCGTGCCTGGGCAAAACGTGGTGTTGTCCATTGATATCCAGTTGCAAAAAATGGTGGAAGACCTGTTTGGCAAGCGGCGCGGCGCTTTGGTGGCGTTGGACCCGAAAACAGGTGCCGTGTTGGCTTTTGTGAGTAAGCCAACGTTTGACCCCAACTGGTTTGTGGATGGCATCGATGTTGAGAACTGGCAAATGCTCAACGAGTCGATCGACAAGCCCTTGCTCAACCGGGCATTGCGCGGGACTTACCCACCGGGCTCCACTTACAAGCCGTTCATGGCCTTGGCGGCGTTGACCACGGGCAAACGCAAAGCCAGCACCACCGTGAACGATACGGGTTCATGGACGTACGGCGGCCACACCTTTCGCAGCCACGGCGATGTGGGCTTGGGTTCGGTGGACATGGTGACTTCCATCGTGAAGTCGAGCAACGTGTATTACTACGAGCTGGCCAACGACATGGGCGTGGACTCGATCCATGACTTCATGAAGCCTTTGGGTTTTGGACAGATCACCGGTATCGATTTGCCAGGTGAGGTGCGCGGCATTTTGCCCAGTACCGACTGGAAGCGAAGTTACTTCAAAAGGCCGGAGCAGAAAAAATGGTTTGGAGGAGAAACCATTTCGCTGGGCATTGGTCAGGGTTACAACACCTTCACCATGTTGCAGCTGGCTTCGGCCACGGCCACAATCGCCAATGGCGGCGTGCAATTCAAGCCCCATGTCGTCACCGCAACGCAAGAGGCGCTCTCGCACATCCAAGCCCAAGTGCACACGTCAGAACCTTTGGATTTGGGCTACAAGCGCGAACACATCGACGTGGTGCGAAAAGGTTTGGAGGGTGTGGTGACCGCTGGGACATCGCAACGGGTGTTTGCGGATGCGCCCTACACCAGCGCCGGCAAGACCGGTACTGCGCAAGCTGTGACCATTGGGCAAAAAGAAAAATACGATGCGGCCAAAATGTCGGAATACCAGCGTGACCATGCTTTGTACATGGCTTACGCGCCAGCTGACAACCCTCAAATAGCCTTGGCTGTGGTGGTCGAGAATGCGGGGTTTGGTGCAGCCGCTGCCGCGCCTATCGCGCGCCGTGTTTTCGACTATTGGTTGTTGGGTCAATACCCCAGCGAAGCAGACATGCTGGCCACACAAAAAGGCATGACCTCCGTGCCCATGGGTCAACCACGGTCTAAAAAAGATGTGCCTTTGATCGGTCCCAAGCCCGAGCCCTCGGGAAAGTCTGAGGGCCGGTGAGACCCTTGTTTCTGGACCGCTGGGTTAGTTGGCGTAAATCGCGCTCAGATCGGCAAAGCCCTTGACCTCGATTGGGTTGCCAAAAGGGTCCATGAAAAACATGGTCCATTGCTCTCCGGGTTGGCCCTCAAAGCGCAAATGGGGCGCCACCACAAACGGCATGTTCGCCGCCAACAAGCGGTCTGCCAAAGCTTGCCAATCGTCTTTTTGCAAGACCAGGTCAAAGTGCGGCATGGGCACGAGTTGATCGCCCACATGGCCTGTCAGCGTGGTTTTGAAAGGCTCACCCAGGTGCAGTGAAATCTGATGCGAAAAGAAATCAAAGTCCACCCAAGTGTCGGTTGACCGACCCTCTTGGCAGCCGAGCGTGCCGCCGTAAAAGCGACGGGCTTCGTCAAGGTCCGTGACGTGAAACGCAAAATGGAAAAGGCTTCTCATGTTTCAAAGCATAGCAGGGCGAGGCACCGCAAGTGCTGACGATCCACAGCCAACAACGGCGGACCATTGAGTGGGCCCAGTGAGGTCTTGAGCCTAGGGCTTGCAGTGACTCTTTTGCAGGTGGGTGCCTACAGGACCGACATGCAGTTGGTGGATCCATAGTCCTTTGCAAATTCATTTCTCGAGTGGATGAGTCGTCGGACCCTAAAGGCACGACCTGCGAGCCTGATTGACGTTCAACCCATCGATTCAATCATCTTGGCGCTGGATCCTTGATGCGCCAATTCGGCTTTCATTGGGCAGCTTCGACAATGCCCTGACAAGTGACGCAACGCAAGGCTGCAGGGTAAGCGTCAAGCCGTGCCGCAGGAATGTCTGCTGCACAGTCCATGCAGGTGCCATATTGCCCCGCATCAAGACGTTGCAAGGCTTGGGCCAATTCGCCGAGTTCAGCCGTTTCGTGCGCGTTCATGGCGAACTCTTTGTCGCGCTCGGTGATCACTTGGGCGTGGGTGTCAAAGTCATGGACGTCTTTTTTCGCTGCCATGGCCGCCTGGGAGATGACCCCACCGCGTTCAAAAGCCATGCGTGCAAGCAGTTGCGCCCGCTCTTGCAGCAGGCGCTCACGGTAAAGGGTGGTAGATGTGTTCATGCCTCATCCTGAACCGTGGCTGAGTTCCCTGTATTGATCCAAGTCAACGCAGGGGCTGCACTCACTTGGCCTTCATGCGCGCCATCATCAAATCCATATTGGCTTTGCGATCGGCATTGACCTTTTGCATGTGCGGGCGTTCGCCCATGTGTTTGAGGTAGTCGCGAACGGGCAGGTCGGCCAAAAAGTCGCGCCCATAAACCACCTTGGTGGCACCAGAAACCAAGGGCAGGTGTGCCACGGCGGCGCAATCTGCGAGGGTGAAGGTGTTGCCCGCCACAAATGGCGAAAATTGAGCCAGCTGGGTGAAGGCTGCGATGTTTTTTTCCAGTTGCGCGGCAGTTTTTTCTTTCACTGAGTCGCTCACCTTGCCACCAAAAAAGGCTTCTGCGTACAGGTTGCGCGCCACCAATTCCAAATGCAAATCCAGAAAGAGGGCCAATTCGCGGACCTTGGCCGCCTCAAAGGGCGAGGCGGGCAACAGCGGGTTTTGTGGGTATTGGTGCTCAATGTATTCCAGCATCACCGCCGATTCACACATGGCCCCATCGGGTGTTTTGAGGTAAGGCACTTTGCCCAAAGGGCTGGCCTGGGCGTCGGTGGCCCCTACCCAAGCGAGTTCTTCTTCAAAGGGGACGCCCTTTTCAAGCAAGGCCAATTTGACTTTGTTGTGGTAGTTGCTGGCTGCAAAACCGCAGAGTGTGAGCATGGAAGTCTCCAAACTTGTTGAGTGTTGAAACGTCTAGATTAATGGATGGACTCACTTTGGAGCGTCGCTCATTTGACCGAGGGCAGACTGCTTAAAAAAGGCTTTGCCTTGCGTCATAATTCAAAACATGCAAACCCTGCGCAACGCCCAAGCCCTGACACGCCTCGTGTTGGTCTGGTTCGCGTTGTTCACCGGGGTGGCTGTGGCCTCGCCGTTGGTCAATCCTGAAGGCTTGCAACTGGTTTGTACGGCGGCGGGCAGCGCCAAACTGGTGCAGTTGGATGCAGATGGTCAGGCCGCTGGCGACAGCGTTGATGGCTTGCATTGCCCTTTGTGTTTGCCCATGAGCGCACTGCCCACGGTGTCGGTACAAACACAGGGTCATACGGGGCTGTCCTTCGCGCTGGCCCCGTCAGAGCAGGCACGACTGGCCTCGCTCATCGGCCTGCCCTGGCAGGCCCGCGCGCCCCCCGCATTCGTTTGATCTAGGCGGCAGTTTGACGGCTGCATGCGGTGCGACCGCATGCGCTGCTTCATGGGCCCGCCTGAGGGTGTCGCTGTTTTGAGGCACCACCTGCTCTTTTCCCCTTTGTCATTTTCTTTTTGGAGTTCGCCATGAAACGCGTTGTTGTCTCTCTTGCCGTCTTGTTGTCGGCTCTTGCCTCTCAAGCCCAAGCCCAAGTCACCGTCAAAGACGCCTGGGTGCGCGCCACTGTGGCGCAGCAAAAAGCCACAGGCGCTTTCATGCAGCTGCAGTCGGCGCAAGACGCCAAACTGATCTCGGCCCAGTCGCCTGTGGCGGGCGTGGTTGAAGTGCATGAGATGAGCATGGACGGCGGTGTCATGAAAATGCGCGCCATTCCCAGTTTGAACTTGCCTGCAGGCCAAACGGTAGCGCTCAAGCCGGGTGGTTACCACGTCATGATAATGGACCTCAAGGGTCAGATCAAAGACGGTGACACGGTGCCTGTGACCTTGGTGGTGGAGGGCAAAGATGGCAAACGCCAATCGGTCGAGCTCAAAGTGCCAGCGCGCAAAGCCGCCATGCCCGCGATGAAGCATGGCGACGGCCACATGAAGCATTGATGGCTTGGTCCCCTTGGCATGAACACCAACAGAACTTGGACTTTGGCCCAACTTTGTAGGCACCGGTTTTATGGCCTTGTTCAGCCCAGCTGACGACAAACCGCAGCGCAGTTTGTGGCGCTGTGTATAGCGCTAAATCAGGGGTGGGGCTCGCGTTGACAGTTTGGCCGTCGACATAAATCTGCTCAGGCGAGAGTCTCCTAATGTGACTGTGGCGTCAGCAACTTGTGTGTTCGCTGCAGACCAGCGTGCCTTCAAGGCCTGGGTGAATTCTGAGCGAGAGCTGAGCCCACTGATGACCGGGCATCGTAAACTGCATTCAAAGGGAATCAGCATGGCGAAATCAAAAGAACTTCCGAAGGCTTACGAATCATTTGTGGTCGAGCCGTACACCCCCCACATTGGGGCCACAGTTCACGGCCTGGACATTGCGCAAGCCTTGAGCGGGGCGGTCCAAGCCGAGTTGAAAGCGGCCTTGGCCCAGTTCGAGGTGATCTTTTTTCGGGATCAAGTGCTCACCCCTGCTCAGCAGGTGGCCTTTACACGCAGCTTTGGCCATGTCAACGAAGTCAAAGCCTTCTTTCCCCGTGTGGAAAGCCAGCCCGAGATTGAAATTGTGGAAAGCACCGCCGAGCGCCCGGCTGCCAACAACAATTGGCATTCCGACATCACCTGGCAGGCCAATCCGCCCATCGGCACCAGCCTCTATGCGCAAGTGATTCCGGCCAGCGGCGGCGACACCGTTTGGGCCAGCATGACCACCGCCTACGAGGCCTTGCCCGCCGACTTCAAAGCCTATCTGGAAACCCTGAGTGCCATGCACACTTGGGAGGTGACCGGCTGGACCGAGTACTTGCTGCACCAAGATGCCACGGGCGAGCAGCTGCAGGCCGCTCGCGCCAAATACCCGCCTGTGACGCACCCGGTGGTGCGTGTGCACCCTGTCACCGGCAAAAAGATTTTGTACGTCAACCCGACCTTCACCACCCACATCCATGGCCTGTCGCGCACGCAAAGTGATGCATTGCTGGCGCAGTTGTTTGGCTTGATCACAGCGCCTGAAGTGCAAGCCCGGTTTCGCTGGCAGCCCAATTCCCTAGCGGTTTGGGACAACCGCTCAACCCAGCACTACGCTGTGGCCGATTTTTATCCGCAGCACCGCAAACTTCACCGCGTCACGTTCACAGCCGATCGGGCTTTTTGAGCTCTGAAAACCATCAAGTTGCTTATCAATGGTGCCGCAGCTTGAGCAAATGGCTGCTTGAAAGCGTCTTCAGGTAAGCTTTGCAGAACACTTTTCAAGGAACTGCCATGAGCGACCCTTCCGCCTTCGGCTTTGGCCAATTTGTGCCGGGCTTTGACTTTTTACAAAACCTGTCCAAAAACACGTCGCAAGCCCAGCCTTCGGCAGCGGCGGGCATGCCCGGCATGGCCAGCTGGGTGGCCCCCACGCTGAACATCGAAGACATCGACAAACGCATTCAGGAGTTGAAGTCGGTGCTGTTCTGGCTGGAACAAAACACCACAGCACTCAAGGCCACCATCCAGGCGATGGAGGTGCAAAAAATGACCTTGACCACTCTGCAAAGCATGAATGTGAACATGGCCGACCTGGCCAAAGCATTCACAGCCAAGCCCCCGGTTTCCGCAGCTGCGCCGGAACCTGTGGCAGAACCCGAGCCCGCCACGCCGTTTGCGTCGTCAGAAAAAGCCGATGCCGGCAAAGCCAAAGCAGCCACTGAGGAGGCCACTGAGGCGGCCAAACCCGCCGTCGATCCGATGCAATGGTGGGGCGCTTTGACGCAGCAGTTCCAGGGCATTGCCACTGCAGCATTGAAAGACGTGGCAGGAGAAGCCAAGAAGGCAGGATCGGTCGCCCGATCAGCCAAAACTTCGGCTGCGCGCAAGGCCACTCCAGGCAAAACTGCGACAGGCCAAACCGGCAAGACGCGAGCCGCCCAAGCCGCGGGGGCACACAAAAGCGCAACCGCCAAGCCCGCATCCGCGGTCAAACCGGCCAAAGCTCAGACCTCCCGCAAAGTGTCCCCATCTGCCACACCGCGCAAAGCCGCCAAAAAGTAAGTTGCCCATGAAGTTGTTTCCTTGTGGCCACGCCACCCATCCGCAGTGGCGCATGGCCGCTGGCTTGGTGCTGGCGCAGGTGCGCGCCCAAATGGGCTTGCCCGATTACGCAAGCCAACCCCGGTTGGCGCTGCTCTACATCACCGACCATTACGCACCCGAGGCGCAAGCCCTGCTTGACCACTTGCGCCAAGCGCTGCCCGAGGTGCCCGACTGGGCGGGCACGGTGGGCATTGGCGTGGCGGTGAACAACGCCGAGTACTTTGACGAACCCGCCATGGCGCTCATGCTGTGTGACCTGACGCCAGAGCAATACCGCGTGTTCTCGGGTGTGTCGCCCTTGCCTGCGGGTTGGGCCGATGCGGCTTTGGTGCACGCTGACCCGAGCACGCCCGACTTGGCCGAGTTGATTGGCGAGGTCGCTGAGCGCACGCAACAAGGCTATTTGTTTGGTGGCCTGAGCGCCAGCCGCACACGCAGTGTGCAGTTTGCCGTGCGGGCCGAAGACGCTGGAGGCCAAGAGGTGCATGGCGGTGTGCTGCAAGGCGGCCTGAGTGGCGTGGCGTTTTCGCCCGAGGTGGCTTTGTTGTCACGCGTCACGCAAGGCTGTCAGCCTGTGGCGCCCGAGCGAGAGATCACCGAGGCCGAAGGCCATGTGGTGCTCAAGTTGGCGGACAAGCCCGCGCTGGATGTGATGCTGGCCGATTTGGGCATCAGCCTGAGTGAGCCGCAAAAAGCCATTGCCGTGGTGCGTTCCACCTTGGTGGGCTTGAGTGCGTCTGGTGAGTCCGGTGTGGGCCGTGCGGGCAATCTGGGCAGCGCCGTGCGGGTGCGCCACATCATTGGCCTTGACCCTTTGCGCCAAGGCGTGGCCATTGCCGAGCATCTGCAACCCGGCATGCGCTTGACGTTTTGCAAGCGCGATGTGCAAGCGGCCCGTGCCGATTTGGTGCGCGTGTGCGCCGAAATCCGCGAAGCGCTGGAGCCCGAGATGCTGTCCATCGAAGCCATCAATTCGCTGAGCGACGACCCGGTGCCCACACTGCCCCAAGCAGGTCAGCGCATCGCGGGCGCGGTGTACGTGAGCTGCACCGGACGAGGCGGTCCGCACTTTGGCGGGCCGAGCGCCGAGCTGCAAATCATCCGGCACGCTTTGGGTGATGTGCCCTTGGTGGGCTTTTTCGCGGCAGGCGAGATCGCCCACAACCAGCTGTACGGTTACACCGGGGTGTTGACGGTGTTCACGACCGATTGAGCCCCCAAGTTGTTGAAACATCCTTGAAAATCTGGCGGTTCATTCCGTGATTTGCAAGGATAAATGCCTTAGACCCCCCGCGCCCGATCCGTCTTGAATTGCGCCCTGAACTGCGAGAACTGACCCGCGTCCAGCGATTCGCGCACCTCGCGCATCAGGTTCAGGTAGTAGTGCAGGTTGTGGATGGTGGTCAGCATGGGGCCGAGCATTTCGCCGCAGCGGTCCAAGTGGTGCATGTAAGCGCGGCTGAAACCGTCTCGGCCACCGTCATCCCACGATACGCCAGACGTTCCCGCGCAGGCATGGCAGGTGCAGCTGGTGTCCAGCGGCTGCGGATCGTTCTTGTGGCGGGCATTGCGCAGCTTCAGGTCGCCAAAGCGGGTGAACACCGTGCCGTTGCGGGCATTGCGGGTGGGCATCACGCAGTCGAACATGTCCACGCCATCGGCCACGCCTTGCACCAAATCCTCGGGGGTCCCTACGCCCATCAGGTAGCGCGGCTTGTTCGCGGGCAGGCGGTGCGGGGTGTGCGCCATGATTTGCAGCATCAGGTCTTTGGGCTCACCCACGCTCACGCCGCCCACGGCATAACCCGGAAAGTCCATCTCCACCAGCGCGTCCAGCGATTCTTGGCGTAGGTTCTCGAACATGCCGCCTTGCACGATGCCAAACAGCGCGTTGGGGTTTTCCAGACGGGCGAACTCGTCTTTGGAGCGCACGGCCCAACGGCGGCTCATCTCCATGGATTTACGCGCTTCGGCCTCGGTGGTCAGGTGCCCCTTGGTCTCGTAGGGCGTGCACTCGTCAAGCTGCATCGCGATGTCTGAGTTCAGGACGGTCTGGATCTGCATGCTCACCTCGGGCGACATGAACAGCTTGTCGCCGTTCACGGGGCTGGCAAAGGTCACGCCCTCTTCGGTGATCTTGCGCATGTCGCCCAGTGACCAAACCTGAAAACCGCCCGAGTCAGTCAAGATGGGTTTTTCCCATTTTTCAAACTGGTGCAGGCCGCCAAAGCCTTTCATGATGTCCAGCCCCGGGCGCATCCACAAATGGAAGGTGTTTCCCAAAATGATCTGCGCGCCCATCTCGTGCAGGCTGCGCGGCATCACACCTTTGACGGTGCCATACGTCCCCACGGGCATGAAGATCGGCGTTTGCACCACGCCATGGTTCAGGGTCAGCGTGCCTCGGCGGGCTTGGCTGGAGGGGTCGGTTTTGAGCAGGTCGAATTGGAACATG
>NZ_CALBEX010000346.1 GCF_937889215.1 uncultured Limnohabitans sp. | reverse complement strand
GCTTTTGAATGTCAGGTTCACATCACCGGGGGCCATGACCAGCGTGCCGTTGACGCTGCCCGCCGCCGGGAACGCCAGCGCCAAGCCCGCAGGCCAATGCGAGACCATGCCGGGCTTGGGGCAAAAGCCCCACACGCCGCCCACCACCGCTTGTTTGTCGCCATGTTTCAGGTTCACGCGCAGGTCGGTGCCTGCGGCAGACGTCACATGCATCTGCTGCGCGGCCCGGAGCTTTTTCATGGCCGAGCGCACCACAACTTCTAGCGCCGGATCGGGCACGGTGCGTTCCAAAATTTCGGGGTGCTCGTTCGACACCATCAACAGGCGCGGCATGTGCCCGTCCACGCCCTTCATGATGGTGGGCAACTCGCTGGCGTGCAGCAGGCCCTCGACGGTGCAGTCCACCACCATGTCGGCGCGGGCCAACGCGGCCACCACCGGGCCCAGCTGACCAATGGCGTCGCTGGCTCCGGTGGAGCGCACAGGCGCGGGGGCGGTCAGGGCTGGCGTGGTCAAGGTCACCTCGAACACGCGGGCACCCATGGCCTCCAGCGCGAGGCGGGCCAAGTCCACGTTGACTCGGCGTGATTGGGTTTCGGCCAAAATGGCGACCACTTCGCCTGGCTGCACCTTGCACAGCGTGAAGGTGCGGGTAAAAGCCGCGAGCCACCTGTTTTCGATTCGTTCCACCAGCATGCTTGTCTCCTTGGGCTGCAGCACCGAACGGCTCAACTGCAGGCATGAAGGATCAGTTTATATAAAAATTCATGCAATTCAACTATGATCAACCCATGCACCCAGCCCTCCCGTCCCACATCAAAGCGCTGAGCCCAGACTTTGAAACGCCACATTTCAAGCAAGCACTATCCCGCTTTGCCACGGGAGTGACCGTCATCACCACGTTCGCGCCGGGTGCACGTAAGGGCAATTCAGCCAGCAACAGCTTTGTGGGCATCACCGCCAGTTCATTCAACTCGGTGTCGCTCACGCCGTGTCTGGTGTTGTGGAGCCTGGGTCAAGGCGCCAGCAGCGCACCGCTTTTCCATGCGGGCACGCATTACGTGGTGAACGTGCTGGCCGCCGATCAGCTCGATGTGTGCAACCGT
>NZ_CALBEX010000345.1 GCF_937889215.1 uncultured Limnohabitans sp. | reverse complement strand
TGATGGCCATGGGCTTGACGTACTTCAACGATGTGGACGCTATCGCGGCCCAAGACTGCATCGCTTACGCCGCCCCGATGTCGCACGGTGCGGGCATTTATGCCATTCCCCACCTCATGGCAGGGGCCAGGCACATGGTGCCGCCCTCGGGTGGTTTCGATCCCCAAGAACTGTTTGCGTTGGGTCAACAGATGGGGCCGCTGTCCCTGTTCGCGGCCCCCACCATCGTGAAACGGCTGGTGGACCACGCAGAGGCGGCGGCACTTTCTGCGCCGGTTTGCGGCCAGTCTTTCAAAACCGTGGTCTATGGCGGCGCCCCGATGTACAGCGCCGACATCCAGCGGGCTTTGCGCGTCATGGGCCCGCGTTTCGTGCAAATTTACGGCCAAGGCGAAAGCCCGATGGTGGGTACCGCCCTGTCACGCCACCACCTGCAAGACAGCACCCACCCTCGCCACCTGGAGCGACTGGCCTCCGTGGGCGTCGCGCAAACCCCGGTGCGCGTGCGCGTGACCAACGCGCAAGGGCAAGACCTGCCACAGGGCGAAGTGGGCGAGGTACTGATCCAAGGCGACAGCGTGATGGCCGGCTACTGGCAAAACCCCGAGGCCACGGCCAGCGCCATCCAAGACGGCTGGTTGTTCACCGGCGACATGGGCTGCTTGGACGCCGACGGCTTTCTGACCCTGAAAGACCGCAGCAAAGACATGATCATCAGCGGCGGCTCCAACATTTACCCCCGCGAGATCGAGGAGGTGCTGCTGCACGCGCACGGCGTGGCCGAAGTGGCGGTGGTCGGTGCCCCAGATGGCGAGTGGGGTGAAGTGGTGGTGGCCTTTGTGGTGCCGCAACCGGGCCACCTGCTGGACACCGCCGCACTCGATGCACTGTGTCTGCGAGAAATTGCCCGCTTCAAACGCCCCAAGCGCTACGAGGTGGTGAGCAGCTTGCCCAAAAACAATTACGGCAAGGTCCTCAAGACGGAACTGCGTCAGCGGCTGAGCTGAACCGCATCAATAATTCAGCGTCTTCACGCCTTGGGCCGTGCCCAGCAAACACACCTGCGCCTTCTGCAAGGCAAACACGCCCACGGTGACCACGCCAGGCCATTGGCTGACGGTGCTTTCGAAGGCGACAGGGTCGGTGATTTTCAGGCCTTTCACATCCACGATGTGTTGGCCGTTGTCGGTCACCAAGGGCTGGCCGTCTTTGAGGCGAACAACGGCCGCGCCGCCCATGGCCGCAAACTGGCGCATCACGCGGGCGGTGGCCATGGGGACCACCTCAACGGGCAACGGAAAAGCACCCAAAGCAGCCACCAACTTGCTCTCGTCGGCAATACAAACAAACTGCTTGGACTGGGCCGCCACGATTTTTTCGCGGGTCAGCGCCGCGCCGCCGCCCTTGACCATGTGGCCCTGGTGGTCGATTTCGTCTGCGCCGTCGATGTAGACCGACAGACTCTCCACCTCGTTGCTGTCAAACACAGGGATGCCCAGGGCTTTGAGGCGCACGGTGGAGGCTTCGGAGCTGGACACTGCGCCCTTGATCTGGTCCCTCATGGTGGCCAAGGCGTCGATGAATTTGTTGACTGTGGAGCCGGTGCCCACGCCAACAATCTCGCCGGGTACAACGTATTTCAGGGCGGCTTGGCCCACCAGGGCTTTGAGTTCGTCTTGGGTCATGGCTTGGGGTCTTTTGAGAAGTGTCAATGGGGGAACGGAAAACGCGGCGAAAAAAGCGAGTCCTTCAGGTTTGAGACAATCGGGCCTTGGCTTGCAACG
>NZ_CALBEX010000344.1 GCF_937889215.1 uncultured Limnohabitans sp. | reverse complement strand
AAGCGGCTAAGCGGCTAAGCGGCTAAGCGGCTAAGCGGAGATTACAGAGCGTCCAGTTCCCGGTGGCGTTTGAGGGTGAGCCAGCGTGCGCCGAAGCTTTCCGCCAACTGCTCGACCATGAACACCGAGCGGTGCTGCCCGCCCGTGCAGCCGATGGCCACGGTGACGTAGCTGCGGTGGTCACGTTCGATGGCGGGAATCCAGTGTTTCAAGAACCCCTCGATCTGCCATTGCATTTGCACGAACTCTTCGGACTGTCGCAAGTAGGCTTGCACCGGCTCATCGCGTCCGGTCAGCGGCCGCAGCGTGCTTTCGTAATGGGGGTTGGGCAGCATGCGCACGTCAAACACGTAGTCGGCATCGGTGGGGATGCCGCGCTTGAAACCGAAAGATTCGAACACCAGTGTCAGCTGCGCCGTAGGCGCGCTGACCAGCGATTTGATGTAGGTCTGCAGCTGCGCCGAGCGCAGCAAGCTGGTGTCGATGACGTGGGCGCGTTCGCGCAAGTCGGCCAGCAATTCGCGTTCGAGCTCGATGGTTTCAAAAAGCGCTTTGTCGCTTTGTGGTTTGTTGCCACCCGACAGCGGGTGTTTGCGGCGTGACTCCGAGTAGCGGCGCTGCAAAGTGTCCGAGTTGGCATCCAGGAAAACCGACTTCACCGTCATGCCCATGTCGCGCATCAAGGCCATTTGCTCGGGCATCAGGTGCAAGGAATTGGCGCTGCGAACGTCAATGGCGATTGCCAGGCGCTTTTCTTGGTGTTGCTCTTCGAGTTTCACAAAAGGAATCAACAACTCGGGCGGCAGGTTGTCGACGCAGTAATAGCCAGCGTCTTCGAGCGCATGCAACGCCACCGATTTGCCGGAGCCGGACATGCCGGTGATCAAGATGATGTCCATGCTCAACTTTGTGCGGCTTTGCGGCCTGGGGGTTTCAAGGGGGCATCGCCCAGCATTTCGCGGGCATGGGCCAAGGTGGTGGCGGAGAGCTTTTCACCGCCCAACATGCGGGCGATCTCGCTCACGCGTTCTTCGCCGCTGACGCCCCGCACCTGGCTGCTGACCAAGCCCTTGGCGGCAGTTTTGCTGACCAGCAGGTGGTGGTCAGCACAGGCGGCCACTTGGGGCAGGTGGGTCACGGCCAGCACTTGGCGGTGTTGGCCCAGTTGTTTCATCAAGCGGCCGACGGTTTCTGCCACCGCGCCACCCACACCGGAGTCGACTTCGTCAAAGATCAAGGTGCCGGCTTCGCCCAGTTCGCTGGTGGTCACCGCAATGGCCAGCGCAATGCGCGAGAGCTCGCCGCCCGAGGCCACTTTGCCCACTGGGCGCGGCGTGCTGCCTTCGTGGCCGGCCACCAAAAAACTCACTTCTTCCAGGCCGTGCTGAGCGGGTGCGTCCAGGGTTTGCAGCTGCACCTCGAAGCGGCCGCCTTGCATGCCCAGTTGCTGCATGGCGCTGCTGACGGCCTGGGCCAGTGGTTTGGCCGCTTGCTGGCGCTGGCGTGAAACCGCTTTGGCCGCTTGCGTGCAGGCGGTCTGAGCCGTCAGTGCGGCTTTTTGCAGGCTGTCCAGGTCGGCGGCGGCATCAAGATGTGCCAGCTCTTTGCGCCAGGCCTGCAGTGTCTGCGGCAGCGCGTCGGGGGGCGTCTTGTAGCGCCGAGCCAGCGACAGCCACAGCCCCATGCGTTCATCCAACTGTGCCAGGTGTTGCGGGTCCAGATCGGTCTTGCGCAAATAACTGTGCAGGCTGTGGGCCACGTCTTCGGCCTGCGCCTGCGCTGAGGCCAGCACATTGGCCAAGGCTTGGAATTCGGGTTCGAACTGACCCAGAGACTCAAGTGCCTGAGCGGCACGCGACAGCTGACGCAACGCACCCCCCTCGCTGTCGTTGTCACCGCCTTCGAGCAAGGCAGCACTCTGGTTGGCCCCGTCGATCAGGGCTTGTGCGTTGGCCAGGCGGCTGTGCTGGGTGCTCAGTGCTTGCCATTCGTCCGGTTGTGGGTTGAGCTTGGCCAGCTCGCCAATTTGCCAGGCCAAGCGTTCTCGTTCGTTCGCCAAAGTGCTTTGCGCTTGCTGCGCATCGGCCAAGGCTTGCTGGGCCTGCCGCCAAGCGTGCCAAGCGGATTTGAGCGGCCGGGAATCGATGCCCGCATAGGCATCGAGCAGGCCCCGTACGGCGTCTGGCCGGGTCAGGCTTTGCCAGGCGTGCTGGCCATGGATGTCCAGCAATTGCTCACCCAATTCGCGCAGTTGGGTCGCGGTGGCCGGGCTGCCGTTGATCCAGGCGCGGCTTTTGCCGGCGGTGTCCACGGTGCGGCGCAGCAGCAATTCAGCGTTGGCCTCAAAACCGGCTTCTTCGAGCCAGGCCGCAATGGCGGGCGTGGGCTCGAACTCGGCGCAGACCTCACAGCGGCTGGCGCCTTCGCGCACCACGCCCGATTCGGCGCGTGCTCCCAGGGCCAGTTGCAGGGCGTCGATCAAAATCGATTTACCCGCCCCGGTTTCGCCGGTCAACACGCTGAAACCCGTGCTCAGGTCCAGTGCCAGTTGGTGCACGATCACGAAGTCGCGCAGGGTGATGTGCGTCAGTGCCACGGCTTATGCGCCCTCATTCCAGTGCATTTTCTTGCGCAAAGTGTCGAAGTAATTCCAACCTGCTGGGTGCAAAAAGCGCACTTTGTGCTCGGAGCGGTTGACCACGATCCGGTCACCCAAAATCAGGTCGGCCAGCGATTGCATGTCAAAGTTGGCACTGACATAGCGCCCCGCCACGATCTCGATGCTGATCTCGCAGGACTCGGGCAGCACAATGGGGCGGTTGGACAAGGTGTGCGGCGCAATGGGGGCCATGACCCAACCGCCAATGGCCGGGTGCATCAAAGGGCCACCGACCGAGAGCGAATAAGCGGTCGAGCCCGTCGGCGTGGCAATGATCAGGCCGTCAGCGCGTTGGTTGGACACAAACCGCCCGTCGACCTCGACCCGCAACTCGACCATGCCCGAGGTGCCGCCCCGGTTGACCACCACATCGTTCATGGCCAGAGCGCTGAACACGCTGCGTTGGTCCCGGATGACATGGGCTTGCAGCAAGCTGCGGTCTTCGGTTTGGTAGTTGCCCTGCAGCATGGGCAGCAACACATCTTGGTAGCTTTGGAGGGGAATGTCGGTGATGAAGCCCAGCCGTCCTTGGTTGATGCCCATCAGCGGCAGACCGTGGCGGGCCATTTGACGGCCAATGCCGAGCATGGTGCCGTCGCCCCCAATTACCAAGCCCAAATCGCATTGCGAGCCAATCTCGGGCATTTCCAATACGGGGTATTGGTTCAAGCCGGTGTGTGAGGCGGTTTCTTGGTCCAGCACCACATCGCAGCCTTGCCGGGTCAAAAACTGGGCCACGTCGTCCAAAGCGCGCCGTGAACTCTCCAGTGCCCCGCCGTGGGCGGTGGTGTGGTACTTGCCAAAGAGTGCAACGTGACGGAACTTGGATCTCATTCGCAAATTACATCATTAAAATGGCCGGATGCTAGATGATCGTGCCAAGTTATTGCTCAAAGCCCTGGTGGAACGCTATATCGCGGACGGCCAGCCGGTGGGCTCGCGCACGCTCTCCAAAGCTTCGGGCCTGGACCTCTCGCCCGCCACCATCCGCAATGTGATGGCCGACCTGGAAGATCTCGGCCTGATTGCCAGCCCGCACACCTCGGCCGGACGCATTCCGACCAGCCGGGGCTACCGCCTGTTTGTGGACACCATGCTCACTGTGCATCGCGACGGCCTTGAAACCCCGGCCCTCATGCCAGACCAGCCGCAAAAAGTGATTGCCAGTGCGGCCAACTTGTTGTCCAACTTGTCGCATTTTGTGGGTGTGGTCATGACACCGCGCAGGCCGTCGGTGTTTCGGCACATCGAATTTCTGCGCCTGTCCGAGCGTCGTTTGCTGGTCATCATTGTCTCGCCTGAAGGCGATGTGCAAAACCGCATCCTGTTCACCGAGACCGGTTACTCGCAAAGCCAGCTGATCGAA
>NZ_CALBEX010000343.1 GCF_937889215.1 uncultured Limnohabitans sp. | reverse complement strand
CCTTGATGGTCCTGCGTTGACAATCTGGCCTTGCTTCCCCTGGCAGAGCTGCATTTTCAAATGGTTGGGGTCCACCTGGCCCACGTCGGACCTGAAGGCGCCGACCTACAAAAGACGCACCGCAAGCCTTCAGCTGAAAATTTAAATGGGCCCAATCAATTAGAGCTTTTTGACCAGCACCTGGCTCTTGCGGTCCCAGTTGTATTTGCGCTTGCGGGCTTCGGGCAGCCAGTCGGGGTCGACCTGCACAAAGCCGCGTTTGATGAACCAATGCATGGTGCGCGTGGTCAGCACAAAGATGCTTTTGATGCCCATGGCGCGGGCGCGTTGCTCGATGCGTTTGAGTACCTTTTCGCCATCGCCCTGACCTTGTGACTGGGGTGACACGGTGAGTGCTGCCATTTCGGCCGTTTTGGCTTCGGGGTATGGGTAGAGCGCCGCACAGGCAAAGATCACGCCGTCGTGGTCGATGATGGTGTAGTGGTCCACATCGCGTTCGATTTCGGTGCGGTCGCGCTTGACCAAGGTGCCGTCTTTTTCAAAGGGCTCGATCAGCTGCAAAATGCCGCCCACGTCGTCGGCGGTGGCTTCGCGCAGCTCTTCGAGCTTTTCGTCGACCACCATGGTGCCGATGCCGTCGTGCACATACACCTCTAGCAGCAAAGAGCCATCAACTGCAAAGGGCAGGATGTGAGAGCGCTCCACGCCTTCTTCGCAAGCTTTCACGCAGTGCTGCAAATAAAAGCCAATGTCGGTGGGCATGGTGGGCCGGGGCAGCGAAGCGAGCAACTGCTTGGCCGCTGCCAGCGGCAGTTCGGTGTCAATCGGGTTGTCGTCGCTGGCGGGATCGCCTGGCTGCATGCGAATGCCCGGAATTTCGGTCAAAAAGATCAGCTTGTCGGCCTGCAGCTCTGCGGCCACGCTGGTGGCCACTTCTTCCATGGTCAGGTTGAAAGCCTCACCCGTGGGCGAGAAGCCAAAGGGCGAGAGCAGCACCATCGCACCCATGTCCAAGGTGCGCATGATGCCGTCCACATCGACTTTGCGCACCAAGCCCGAGTGGATGAAATCCACCCCATCAACAATGCCGACCGGCCGCGCCGTGATGAAGTTGCCCGAAATCACCCGCACGGTGGAACCCGCCATGGGCGTGTTGGGCAAGCCCTGACTGAAAGCCGCTTCGATCTCGTAGCGCAGCTGGCCCGCTGCCTCTTGGGCGCAGTCGAGCGCTACGCTGTCGGTGATGCGGATGCCGTGGGAATACTTGGGCGTGTGACCCTTGGCGGCCAGTTGCTCATTCACTTGGGGCCGAAAACCATGTACCAGCACGATCTTCACACCCATGCTCTGGATCAGCGCCAGGTCTTGCGCCAGGTTTTGCAGCTTGCCCGCTGCGATCGCCTCGCCCGCGATGCCCACCACAAAGGTTTTGCCCCGGTGCATGTGAATGTAAGGCGCCACCGACCGGAACCAGGGCACGAAGGTGAAATTGAAAACTGTGGACATGGGCAATGAGGCGGTTTAGGCGGTAATGGCTGGGGGCTGGGATAATCCCGAGCTGTTCTTGCATTGATTTTCACAGAAGTTTTAGCCTTGTCCGACACCCCCCTCCAAATCGACTTCCCCGAAGGCCTGCCGGTCTCGGCCCGCCGTGAAGAAATCATGGCCGCCATGGACCAGCACCAGGTCATCATCGTGTGCGGTGAAACCGGCTCGGGCAAGACCACGCAGCTGCCCAAAATTGCGCTGATGCTGGGGCGCGGCAAGCTCAACGCCAAGCCGGGCGAGCGGGCGCGGATGATCGGCCACACCCAGCCCCGGCGTATTGCGGCCAGCTCGGTGGCCAAGCGGATTGCCGAAGAACTCAAGACCCCACTGGGCGAAGTGGTCGGCTTCAAGGTGCGTTTTCAGGACCGTTTGAGCAAAAACGCGTCCGTCAAGCTGATGACCGACGGCATCTTGTTGGCCGAAACCCAGACCGATCCGCTGCTGCAGGCCTACGACACCATCATCATCGACGAGGCGCACGAACGCAGCCTGAACATTGACTTTTTGCTCGGTTACCTGCGCCAGATCTTGCCGCGCCGCCCCGACCTGAAAATCGTCGTCACCTCGGCCACCATCGATGCCGACCGCTTTGCCAAGCACTTTGCGTCGCGCAACGGCCCAGCGCCAGTCATCATGGTCTCGGGCCGCACCTTTCCCGTGGAGCAGCGCTACCGCCCGTTTGAAGAATCCCGCGACTATGGCCTGAATGACGCAATCGCCGACGGCGTGGACGAACTGTGGCAGGGCGGGGCAGGGGGCGACATCCTGATCTTTTTGCCGGGCGAGCGCGAAATCCGCGAAGCCGCCGACCACCTGCGCAAGCACCTGGCGCACCAGCCGCTGACGCGCAACGCCGAAGTGCTGCCGCTGTTTGCCCGCCTGTCGCAGGCCGAGCAAGACCAAATTTTTGAAGCATCGAACGGCCGCCGTATCGTGCTGGCCACCAACGTGGCCGAAACGTCTTTGACGGTGCCTGGCATCCGTTATGTCATCGACGCGGGCATGGCGCGGGTCAAGCGCTACAGCCTGCGCAGCAAGGTCGAGCAGCTGATGGTCGAGCCGATCAGCCAAGCTGCGGCCAACCAGCGCGCAGGCCGCTGCGGCCGCGTGGCCAACGGCATTTGTATTCGCCTTTACGACGACAAAGACTTTGCGGGCCGCCCGCGTTTTACCGACCCGGAAATCTTGCGTTCGTCCTTGGCGGGCGTGATCTTGCGCATGAAGAGCCTGCACCTCGGCGTGGTGGAAGACTTCCCGTTCATCGAAGCGCCATCCAAACGGGCCATCACCGACGGCTACCAATTGCTGGCCGAGCTGGGCGCAGTCGACGACGACAACGAGCTGACGCCCATTGGCCAAGAGCTGGCCCGCCTGCCGCTGGATCCCCGCGTGGGCCGCATGATTTTGGAAGCCCGTGGCCGCGAGGCGCTGGACGAAGTGCTGGTGATCGCCAGCGCTATGAGCGTGCAAGACGTGCGCGACCGCCCCATGGACGCGCAAGCCCAGGCCGACCAACAACACGCCAAGTTCGACGACGACAAAAGCGAGTACACCGGTTACCTGAAGCTCTGGAAATGGATTCACGACGCGAGGGGCGGCCCCACCAAAACAATCGGAACAATCGGGGTCAGATCCCAATTAAATTCCTCAGGCCAGCCGGGCCAAAATAATCGCGATCTGACCCCAATAAAAGGAAGGCCTGCGCAAGAAGCGCCGCAGCACAAGCTGAGCAACCGCCAATACGAACAACTGCTGCGCCAGAATTTCATCAACATCCGGCGCGTGCGCGAGTGGCGCGACACACACACCCAGCTGCTCACGGTGGTGGCTGAGCACAAGTGGCGCATCAACACGCAGCCTGCGAGCTACGAGCAATTACACCTGTCTATGCTGGCAGGCCTGCTGGGCAACGTGGGCTACAAGCTCGAAGACGATGAAGCCTATCTTGGCGCACGCGGCATCAAGTTCCACAAGCATCCCGGCGCGCACCTGAGCAAAAAGCCGGGCCGCTGGATCGTGGTGGCCGAGCTGGTGGAAACTACGCGCCTGTTTGGCCGGGGCATCGCGGCCATCGAGCCACAATGGCTGGAGCAAGTCGGCGCGCACCTGCTGCGCAAACAAGTACTCGACCCGCATTGGGAAAAGAAATCCGCCGAAGTGGTGGCGCTGGAGCGGGCAACGCTCTATGGCTTGGTGGTCTACAGCGGCCGCCGCACGCCCTACAGTCGGGTGGACCTGCAAGGCGCACGCGAGATCTTTATCCGCGAAGCGCTGGTGGGTGACCAGTGGGAGACCAAGCTGCCTTTCCTGGCCGCCAACCACAAGATGATCGCCAAGGTTGAAGAGCTGGAACACAAGTCGCGCCGCCAAGACGTGCTGGTGGATGACGAGCTGATCTACGCTTTTTATGACCAGCAGCTGCCTGCCGACGTGTGCAGCGGTCGCCTGCTGGAGAATTGGTACCGCGCCGAGAGCACCAAGCAGCCGCGATTGTTGATGCTGAGCCGCGAAGAGCTGATGCGCCACGAAGCCGCAGGCATCACCACGCAGGCCTTCCCCAAACACATCCGCTTGGGCGGCACCGACTGCCAGGCCACTTATCTGCACGAACCGGGCGACGCCCGCGACGGCGTGACTGTCACGGTGCCTTTGTTTGCGCTCAACCAGGTGAGCGAAGACCGCTGCGAATGGTTGGTACCCGGTCTGCTCAAAGACAAGATTCAGGCCTTGCTCAAAAGCCTGCCGCAGCGCCCGCGCAGCCGCTTTGTGCCGCTGCCCGAATCGGCCACGCGCTTGGCCGCCGAGCTGTCGGTGTCCGAGCTTTTTGGCAGCGGGTCTCTCACCGACGTGCTGCTCAAAAAAGCCCGCGACGAAACCAGCCTTGACATCAAGCGCACCGACTTCAAACACGAGATGCTCAGCCCGCACCTGTTCATGAACCTGCTGGTGGTGGACGAACACGGCCGCCAGCTGGGCATGGGCCGCAACCTAGGCGCGCTCAAAGGCGAGCTGGGTGCCAAAGCGCGGGGTGCGTTCCAGGCGCTGGCGCAGCTGAAAGTGGCTGCAGCGCCAGCGGCTGCCCCGGCGGTCAGCGCAGGCCAGGCCGCGTCCAACGCGCCGCCTGGCGCACAAGGCACCAGCC
The DNA here is from genome assembly GCF_937889215.1 of uncultured Limnohabitans sp. Lineage (GTDB taxonomy): Bacteria > Pseudomonadota > Gammaproteobacteria > Burkholderiales > Burkholderiaceae_C > Limnohabitans_A. Next base: position 4,951 of record NZ_CALBEX010000343.1, on the reverse strand, counting down.
GCCGCCACGCCGCCCCGGCCAAAGCCGCTGCCGCACCCAAGCCCCTGGCCCCCCAGCGCTACACCACCTGGACCTTTGGCGAACTCCCCGAGCTGATGGAGATCAGCAAAGGCGGCCAGACCCTGATTGGCTTCCCCGCGCTGGTGGACATGCAAGACGCCGTGACCATCGAGGTGTTTGACGAGCCCGATGTGGCCGCCAGCAAAAACCGCGCGGGCCTGCGCCGCCTGTTTGCGCTGCAAATCAAAGACGCGCTCAAGTACCTTGAGAAAAACATCCCCGACCTGCAAAAAATGGCCGTGGCCTACATGCCGCTGGGCACCGCCGACGAGCTGAAAGCCCAGATCATCGACGTGGCGCTGGACCGGGCCTTCTTGCTCGACCCGCTGCCCAACGATGAAATCACCTTCAAGCGCCGCATCGAAGAAGGCCGGGGCCGCCTGACCCTGATTGCCAACGAAGTGGCGCGGCTTGCGGGCACCATCTTGCTGGAGTTTGGCGCAGCCACCCGCAAGATCAAGGACACCAAAAACGCCCCTGACGCGACCGCAGACTGCACAGCGCAACTGCAACGCCTGATGCCCAAAAACTTCATGGCCGCCACCCCGTGGCCGCAGCTGCAGCATTACGCCCGCTACCTCAAGGCCATCACCCAGCGCTTGGACAAATACCGCGCAGACCCCGCCCGCGACGCCCAGCGCTTGACCGAGCTGAAACCGCAAGAACAACGCTACTGGCGTCTGGTGGCCGAACGCAAAGGCGCCCAAGACGCCCGCATGCTGGAGTTCCGCTGGTTACTGGAAGAGTTGCGCGTGAGCTTCTTCGCACAAGAGTTGCGCACCCCGCAGCCGGTCAGCATTAAGCGGCTGGATAAGGCTTGGGGGCAGTTGAACCATTGAGGGGTTTTGTGGGTGTATGACACTCAACCGATGCCACGCATGGTCAAAAACAGGACAATCCAGAAGCACTTGTGTCGCGCGCTGTAACTTTCCGGCTTGCCGCACGAATGCAATCATGAAGCCCAGTGTTTCATCAACCAACCAGGTCACTCCCATGAAACGACGCAACATGTTCAAAATCTTCTCAGCTTGGCTGGCCAGCGCCACGCTGCCCTTGAGCGCGGTGGCGGCCGCTTTCCCGCTGAAGAAAACCAAAGCCGAGTGGCGCAAGTGGGTCTCGCCGAGTGCGTATGAGGTGCTGTTTGAGCACGGCACCGAGCGCGCGGGCAGCAGCCCGCTCAATGCCGAGAAGCGGCCAGGCACCTTTGTGTGTGTGGCTTGTAATTTGCCCTTGTTCAGCGCGGCCCACAAATACGAGAGCGGCACAGGTTGGCCCAGTTTTTTTCAAGGCTTGCCTAATGCTTTGGGCACCACCACCGATTACAAGCTTATCTACCCGCGCACCGAATACCACTGTTCGCGCTGTGGCGGGCACCACGGCCATGTGTTTAATGACGGCCCCAAGCCCACGGGCAAGCGCTTTTGCAACAACGGTGTGGCCCTAACGTTTGTGCCAGAAGGCCAAACGCTCCCCGCTTTGAGGACATGATCATGAACAGACCCCCTGTTTTGAGGCCCCTGCGTTGGTTGGCCATGGCATGGGCCGTTGGCGCATTTTTGTTGACGGCTTGCACGCCCAGCCAGTCTTCCAGCGCGGGCCAAGCACCCGCTGCCCTGACCACGCCCACCGAGGTGGAAGCTGCACCCGTGGTCAACGGCAAGCCCATGGCTTACGCCTTGTTTGCCGGTGGCTGTTTCTGGTGCATCGAGGCCGACTTTGAAAAACTGGCCGGTGTGGTGGCCGTTGACTCGGGTTACACCGCAGGCAAAACACCCAAGCCCACGTATGCGCAAGTCAGCGCCGGTCACACGGGTCACACCGAGGCGGTGACGGTGCTGTACGACCCAAGCCAAGTGAGTTACACGCAGTTGGTCGACTACTTTTGGCGGCACATCGACCCGACCGTCAAAGACCAGCAATTTTGTGATGTGGGCCCTCAATACCGCAGCGGCATCTATTGGCAAAATGAGGCCGAACGCACCGTCGCCGAGGCCAGCCGTGACGCCCTGATCAGCAGTGGCCGCTTCACCACCATTCACACCGAATTGGCGCCCAGCTCGGCGTTTCATCTGGCCGAGGAGTACCACCAGGATTACTACAAAAAGAACGAACTGCGCTACAACTACTACCGATTGAGTTGTGGGCGGGACGCTCGGGTTAAAAAACTCTGGGGTTGAGGCCCCTGCGCAGGGTCAGTCGCCTTGGCCCTTGGATGACACACACCAGTCGCCCCACCGTGGGCGCATTTTTTTGGAACCACGGCATGGAAATCAAAGTCAACTTTCTCGACAAACTGCGCCTTGAGGCCAAGTTTGACGACTTCACCGTGCTGGCCGATCAGCCTATTCGCTACAAGGGCGATGGCTCTGCACCCGGGCCGTTCGATTATTTTTTGGCCTCGTCGGCTTTGTGTGCGGCGTATTTTGTGAAGCTGTATTGCGAGACGCGCGGCATCTCCACCGAGCACATCCGCCTGTCGCAAAACAACATCGTGGACCCCGAGGACCGCTATTTGCAGACCATCAAGATCCAGGTGGAGTTGCCGGCCGAGATGTCCGACAAAGACCGCCAAGGCATCTTGCGGTCCATCGACCGCTGCACGGTCAAAAAAGCGATCCAAGCGGGCCCCACCTTCATCGTTGAAGCGGTGGACAACCTCGACGCTGACGCACAGGCCTTGCTCACGCTCAACCCCGATGCGCAAGCGCAGACCTTTATTGCTGGCAAGGACTTGCCGCTGGAGCAGACCATCGCCAACATGACGGCGGTCTTGGCCAACTTGGGCATCAAGATCGAGATTGCGTCTTGGCGCAACCTGGTGCCCAATGTGTGGTCGCTGCACATCCGCGACGCGCATTCGCCCATGTGCTTCACCAACGGCAAGGGCTCGACCAAAGAGAGCGCCTTGGCATCAGCCTTGGGCGAATACATCGAGCGCCTGAACAACAACCACTTTTACGCGGGCGTGTTTTTTGGCGAAGACCTCGCGCAAGCCGACTTCGTGCACGACCCCAAAGAGCGCTGGTTCCAGCCGGGCAAGCGCGACGCGCTGCCCAAAGGCTTGTTGGACGCGCACTGCCTGCCCATCTACAACCCCGATGGTGAGCTCAAGGCCTCGCACCTGTTCGATACCAACTCAGGCAACACCGAGCGCGGCATTTGTGCGCTGCCCTATGTGCGCCATTCCGACGGTGAGGTGGTGTACTTCCCGTCCAACTTGGTGGAAAACCTGTTCGTGAGCAACGGCATGAGCGCGGGCAACACGCTGGTCGAAGCGCAGGTGCAGTGCCTGTCTGAAATTTTTGAGCGGGCCGTCAAGCGCGAAATTTTGGAAGGCGAAATGGCCTTGCCTGACGTGCCGCAGGATGTGCTCGCGAAGTACCCCGACATCGTGGCCGGCATCGAGGCTTTGGAAGCGCAGGGTTTTCCGGTCTTGGTCAAAGACGCGTCGCTCGGCGGGGTGTACCCGGTGATGTGCGTGACCCTGATGAACCCGCGCACGGGTGGTGTGTTCGCTTCTTTTGGCGCACACCCCCGCTTGGAGGTGGCGCTGGAGCGCAGCCTGACCGAACTGCTGCAGGGCCGCAGCTTTGAAGGTCTGAACGACCTGCCCGCGCCCACCTTCACCAGCAACGCCGTGACCGAGCCCAACAACTTTGTGGAGCACTTTATTGACTCCAGCGGCATCGTGTCGTGGCGGTTTTTCAGCGCGCAATCGGACCATGAATTTGTGGAGTGGGACTTTGCCGGGGAGGGCGAGGATGCCACCGCCCAAGAGGCCGCTACGCTGTTTGGCATCTTGCAGGCCATGGGCAAAGAAGCTTATGTGGCGGTGCACGACCAACTCGGCGCAACGGCTTGCCGCATCTTGGTGCCGGGCTATTCCGAGGTGTACCCGGTCGACGATCTGATTTGGGACAACACCAACAAAGCGCTCTTGTTCCGCGCCGATGTGCTCAACCTGCACCGCTTGGACGACGAGGCTTTGGAGGCATTGCTCGACCGTTTGGAGAACAACGAGCTTGACGATTACCTCGACATCGCCACCCTGATCGGCATCGAGTTTGACGACAACACGGTTTGGGGCCAGCTGACGGTGATGGAGCTCAAGCTCTTGATTCACCTGGCTTTGCAGCAGCTGGATGAGGCCCAGGAACTGGTGGGCGCCTTCCTGCAATACAACGACAACACGGTGGAGCGCCGCTTGTTTTACCAAGCCTTGAACGTGGTGCTGGAAGTGACGCTGGATGAGGACTTGGCTTTAGAAGACTTTGAGTTCAACTTCAGGCGCATGTTCGGCAACGAGCGGATGGATGCGGCCATTGGCTCGGTGGAGGGCAGCGTGCGCTTTCATGGCCTGACGCCCACCAGCCTAAAGTTGGAAACCTTGGACCGGCACCAGCGCTTGCTCGACAGCTACAAAAAACTGCATGCGGCGCGTGCGGCCGCGAAGCAGGCCTGAGGCGCTGGCCTCTTGGCTTACGCCCTGCGCGCGGGCGATGCCCAGGGATTGCGTGGGCTTGTTGCAGCAGCCCAGCATCCCGTCCCACTCGATGTCTTGCACCGCAAGGCTTGACGGACACAACTGCTGCACCATGGCCGCATTTCAGCGGGTTGTCGCTGATGCGCTCAAAAGTGGCGGTAAAGGCTTGTGTCCGTTGGGCGGATGGGCTCACTTGCCAAACAACTGCAGCACATGCTGCCACATGCGCAGCATGAAGCCAGCGCGTTCCACCTCGGCTTGGGCCACCAGTGGGGCTTCGCCCACGGGTTTGCCGTTCGATGTGGCCACGACTTTGCCGATCACAGCGCCTTTGGCCACGGGGGCTTGCAAGTCGGTATTGAGCGTGACCGTGGTTTGCACTTGCTGGCCACGGGGCAGGGTCAATAG
>NZ_CALBEX010000342.1 GCF_937889215.1 uncultured Limnohabitans sp. | reverse complement strand
TATAAGACTCAACAGCCTTGGGTAGCGCGTCTTAAAGGCCTTGCAGGAATGCACATCCACGGGTGATTTATGCCTCTAAAATCTCATTTCAACGGCTCTTGATGTTGAGCCGCTTTTTATTTCCGGAGTTCACGCATGACCGCTCACATTGAAGCCGCCTCACCGCACACCATGAACACCTATGGCCGACTGCCGATCGCACTCAGCCATGGCCAGGGTTGCCGAGTCTGGGACGTCAATGGCAAGCAGTACCTCGATGCTTTGGCCGGTATCGCCGTGAACACCTTGGGCCACAACCACCCCGATCTGGTGCCCGCGCTGCAAGACCAGCTGACCAAAATGATCCACAGCTGCAACTACTTCCATGTGCCCAATGCGGAAGTGCTGGCAGCCAAGCTGGTGGAGATGTCGGGCATGACGAACGTGTTTTTCTGCTGCACGGGCCTGGAGGCCAACGAGGCGGCCATCAAGCTGGCGCGCAAGTTCGGTCACGACAAGGGCATCGAAAAGCCCGAGATCGTGGTTTACGAAAAAGCCTTTCATGGCCGCAGCATCGCCACGCTCAGCGCCACGGCCAACGAAAAACTGAAAAAAGGTTTCGGGCCCATGCTCGAAGGCTTTGTGCGTGTGCCGGTCAACGACATCGAGGCCCTGAAAAAAGCCACAGAAGGCAACCCCAATGTGGTGGCCGTGTTCATGGAAACCATCCAGGGCGAAGGCGGCATCAACCCGATGCGCATCGAATACCTGCAGCAAGTGCGTGCCCTGTGCGACCAAAAAGACTGGCTGATGATGGTGGACGAAGTGCAGTGCGGCATGGGTCGCACGGGCAAGTGGTTCGCACACCAGTGGTCCGGCATCGTGCCCGACGTGATGCCGCTGGCCAAGGGCCTAGGCTCGGGCGTGCCGATTGGCGCGGTGGTGGCGGGCCCCAAAGCGGCACACATCTTTCAGCCCGGCAACCACGGCACCACCTTTGGCGGCAACCCGCTGGCCATGCGCGCAGGTGTGGAGACCATCCGCATCATGGAAAAAGATGGCCTGATGGCCAACGCGGCGCGGGTGGGTGACCATTTGCGCGCTGCTCTTGAAAAGGCCTTGGCAGGCGTTCAAGGCGTCAAGGAGATTCGTGGCCAGGGCCTGATGCTGGGCATCGAGCTGGACCGCCCTTGCGGTGCCATCTGGACCCGCGCCGCCGAAGCGGGTCTGCTGCTGAGCGTGACGGCCGACAGCGTGATCCGCCTGGTGCCTCCGCTCATCATGACCGAAGCCGAAGCCGACGAAATCGTCGCCATTTTGGTGCCCTTGATCACCACCTTTTTGGCAGAAAACCCATGAGCCAGTCCACACCCGTACCCGTGCGGCACTACCTGCAGTTCACCGACCTCACGGCCGACGAGTACGCGCATGTGTTTGCCCGCGCTGCCGATATAAAGCGCAAGTTCAAGGCCTACGAAAAATACCATCCGCTGGCAGACCGCACGCTGGCCATGATTTTCGAAAAAGCCAGCACCCGCACCCGCGTGAGCTTTGAAGCCGGCATGTACCAACTGGGCGGCTCGGTCGTGCACCTGACCACGGGCGACAGCCAGTTAGGCCGCTCCGAGCCCATCGAAGACAGCGCGCGCGTGATCAGCCGCATGACCGACATCGTCATGATCCGCACCTACGGCCAAGACAAGATCGAGCGCTTTGCCTCGCACTCGCGCGTGCCCGTCATCAACGGCCTCACCAACGAGTTCCACCCCTGCCAGATCCTGGCCGACATCTTCACCTACATAGAGCACAGAGGCTCGATCACGGGCAAGGTGGTCGCCTGGGTGGGCGACGGCAACAACATGGCCAACACTTGGTTACAAGCGGCCGAATTGCTGGGCTTTACGGTGCACCTGAGCACGCCAAGCGGCTACGAAGTCGATCAGGCCGTGGCCGGTTTGCGCAGCACCGACAGCTACAAAATTTTCAAAGACCCCGAAGACGCCTGCCGAGGCGCAGACCTCGTGACCACCGACGTGTGGACTAGCATGGGCTATGAGGCCGAAAACGAGGCCCGCAAGAAAGCCTTTGCCGATTGGTGCGTGGACGAAGCCATGATGCAAGTGGCCCAGCCCGACGCCCTGTTTATGCACTGCCTGCCCGCCCACAGAGGCGAGGAAGTTAGCGCCGAAGTCATCGACGGCCCGCAATCGGTCGTGTGGGACGAAGCCGAAAACCGCATGCATGTGCAAAAAGCACTGATGGAGTTTTTGCTCTTGGGCAAGGTCGATTGCTCATAAAAACAGATGGAACTGATCGAGCGGCTTCTTCCGCAATGGCAGTTCAGTGAGCAACACGCTTTGGTGTTGGATGGTGTGACGCCCGCTCACGCTTACGCCAGCATCATTCCAGGCCTCAGCACGCAAGACCCACTGATCACCCAAGCGATTGCGCTTCGCGAAGTGCCCGGTCGTTTGTTGCGCGCGCTGGGCCTGTCACGGAACGCCCTGCCTTCACAAGCCTTTGGTTTTCACAGTTTTGCGCTGCTGGGTCAAGTGCCCAACACGGAAGTCGCCTTTGGTCTGGCTGGCCGCTTCTGGCAATTGGATTACGGGCTATGCACTGTTGCCAATGCGGAAGAATTTGCCGCCATGATCGACCACCCGAGGCTGGTGCTCAATGTCTGCGTGGAACCCTTGAGCGATCACAGCTGCCGTTTGGTGACACACACCCGCGTTCACTGCCCCGACAAGGCGCAGCGCAGCCGCTTCACGCCCTATTGGTTCGCCATCCGACCGGTCAGTGGTCTGATCCGCCAGCGCCTGCTGCGGCGCATCGCCCAACTCGCCCAAGCCACATCGCCATGAGCGCCTGCACAACCTGCGGCGCCTGCTGCGTGAGCTTTCGGGTGGATTTTTCAGTCTACGAATACGAAGAAGGCGGCGGTGATGTGCCCGCCGGGCTGGCCTCGCCCATCACCGAGCACACCTGCCGCATGCGCGGCACCGACCACAGCCCGCCTCGCTGCGCCGCGCTTTATGGCAAAACGGGTGAAAAAGCGATTTGCGGCATTTACGAATGGCGACCTTCGCCCTGCCGGGAGTTTGAAGAAGGCAGCCCCGCCTGCGAGCAAGCGCGGCGACGCCACGGCCTGCCTGCGCTCAACGCCTGAATTTCACGGTTGTTGGAAATAACCGACACCACGGTTTTTTGTGGGGTGCTACCTTCGCACACCATGAAAAAACTTTGGGATATTTCCCCGCCTGTGCAGGCCACCAGCCCGGTATTTCCGGGCGACACGCCTTACACCCAGCAATGGGCCGCCACGCTGTCGAACAACTGCCCTGTCAACGTGAGCGCCATCACGATGTCGCCGCATGTGGGCGCACACGCCGATGCACCGCTGCACTACGACCCGCAAGGCGCGGCCGTGGGCGCGTTGGACCTGCTGCCTTTTCTGGGCCACTGCCGCGTCATCCACGCGCTGAACGCCAGCCCGCTGATCACCCTTGCGCACTTGCAACACGCCCTGACCGATCTGCCCCCACGCGTGCTCGTGCGCACTTACCGCCAGATGCCGCTCGCACAGTTCGACACCCAGCTCACCGGCTTTGACCCAGCCTGCGTGCAGCACCTGGCCGACTTGGGCGTGCTGCTGATTGGCACCGACAGCGCCAGCATCGACCCGGCCGACAGCAAGCCGTTGCCCAGCCACCAGGTTATTCGCCAGCGCGGTCTGCGCGTGCTGGAAAACCTGCTGCTCGACGAGGTGCCCGAAGGCGATTACGAACTGATCGCCCTGCCCCTCAAACTCATGACCGCCGACGCCAGCCCAGTGCGTGCGGTCTTGCGCGAACTTTAAAAACCATTCAGGGACCCACCACCATGATGAACCTCACCCCCACCCTGCAAGACTGCGAACTGCTGGACGCACAAGACCCTTTGCGCAGCCTGCGTGAACAATTTGACCTGCCCCAAGGCGTGATCTACCTAGACGGCAACTCGCTTGGCGTGCTGCCCAAAACCGCCCCGGCCCGCGTAGCCCATGCCGTCACCCACGAATGGGGGCAAGACCTCATCAAAAGCTGGAACACCGCCGGCTGGTTCACACTGCCCCAGCGCGTGGGCGACAAAATCGCCCGCGTCATCGGTGCCCAGCCGGGGGAAGTGATCGCTGCCGACAGCACCTCGATCAACCTGTTCAAAGTGCTGGCCGCCGCACTGCACATCGCCGCCGCCGACCACCCGCATAAAAAGAAGATCGTCAGCGAACGCAGTAACTTCCCCACCGACCTCTACATCGCCGAAGCACTTTGCAAAGAACGCGGCTACACCCTGCAACTGGTCGAGGCCGACGAGATCGCCACCGCCTTGCAAGCCGATGTGGCCGTGCTGATGCTCACGCATGTGAACTACCGCACCGGCGCCATGCACAACATGCAGGCCGTCACCGCGCAGGCCCACGCGCACGGCATCCTCACCGTGTGGGACCTGGCGCACAGCGCAGGCGCGGTGCCTGTGGACCTGAACGGTTCAGGAGCCGACTTTGCCGTGGGATGCGGCTACAAATACCTCAATGGCGGCCCCGGGGCACCCGCTTTTGTGTGGGTGCACCCCCAGCACACCGACCGCTTTTGGCAGCCACTGGCCGGTTGGTGGGGCCACGCTGCGCCGTTTGCCTTTACGCCAGACTACCAACCCGCCAAAGGCATCACGCGCTACCAGTGCGGCACGCAACCCATCTTGAGCCTGACTGCGCTCGACTGCAGCCTCGACGCTTTTTTGGCTGCCGAGTCGCTGGGCGGCATGGCCGCGCTGCGCCAAAAGTCGCTGGCACTCACGGGCCTGTTCATGCAGTTGGTGCGCACGCGCCTGGACGGCCACGGCTTTGCCATAGCGACCCCGGCCGAAGAAGCACTGCGCGGTTCGCAAGTGAGCTTGACCCGCGCCGATGGCGCTTACGCCATAGTGCAAGCCCTGATCGCGCGCGGCGTGATTGGCGATTTCAGGGCGGGCGATGGCGGCTTGCACGCCGACATCTTGCGCTTTGGTTTAACGCCGCTGTATGTGGGCTATGCCGACGTGTGGCAAGCCGCAGAGCACCTGTGCCAAGTCATGCAAACTGGCGAGTGGCAAGACGCCCGCTTTGCGCAAAAGAACGCCGTGACCTGAAAGACCTGTCATGAGTTCCTGCCCATTCTCCTCCGCCTCCAACACAGCCAGCACCAGCGCCGCAGAGGGCGATGCCACAGGCGAGCGCATCGTGCACGATGAAAAAGCCCAGCTCGACTTTGACGGTCGCATGAGCTACGGCGACTACCTGCAGCTCGACGCGATCCTGAACGCCCAAAAACCGCTCTCGCCCGACCACAACGAGATGCTGTTCATCGTGCAGCACCAAACCAGCGAACTGTGGATGAAGCTCATGCTCCACGAGCTGCAAGCGGCCATGCGCGGCATCGCAGCCGACGAACTGCCCGACGCCTTCAAAAAACTCGCCCGCGTCAGCAAGATCATGGAACAACTGGTGCACGCTTGGGACGTGCTGGCCACCATGACGCCGCCCGAATACAGCGCCATCCGGCCTTACTTGGCGCAATCCAGCGGTTTCCAGAGCTGGCAATACCGCTGTATTGAATTTTCAATGGGCAACAAAAACGCCGCCATGCTGCAACCCCACGCGCACCGACCCGACCTGTCGGCCTCCGTGCAGGTGGCCTACAAAGACCCTTCGCTGTACGACGAATGTCTGCTCCTTTTAAAGCGGCGTGGCCTGGATGTGCCGGGCACCCACACCCAACGCGACTGGCGTCAGCCCTACCCGGCCAGCGAGGCGGTCGAAAACGCCTGGCTGGTGGTGTACCGCAACCCGCAACAACATTGGGACTTGTACCAGCTGGGCGAGGAACTCACCGATCTGGAAGACGCTTTTCGCTTGTGGCGCTTTCGGCATGTGACCACGGTGGAACGCGTGATCGGCTTCAAACGCGGCACGGGCGGCACCGGGGGCGTGAGCTACCTGCGCAAGATGCTGGACACTGTTCTCTTCCCCGAAATCTGGACACTGCGCACCCAACTCTGAAACCGCTCAGTGCGCCTGCTCCCAGTTGGGCCCAAAGCCCACTTCGGCCAGCAGCGGCACCTTCAGGTCGGCCACACCGGCCATGAGGCGCGGCACCTCGGTGCGCACCCATTCCACCTCGGCATCAGGCACTTCAAAAACCAATTCATCGTGCACCTGCATGATGACTTTGGTGGCCTTGCCTTGGTCGTCCAGCGCTTTTTGCACCGCGACCATGCTCAGCTTGATCAGGTCGGCCGCTGTGCCCTGCATGGGCGCGTTGATGGCGGCGCGCTCGGCCCCGGCGCGGCGTGGGCCGTTGGGGCTGTTGATCTCGGGCAGCACCAGACGGCGGCCGAACACGGTTTCAACATAACCCAGCGCCTTGGCCTGCTCGCGGGTGGCGTCCATGTAGTGCTTGACGCCGGCAAAACGCTCAAAGTAACGGGTGATGTAGTTTTTGGCGGCGGTGTTGTCGATGCCCAGCGCCTTGGCCAAGCCGAAGGCGCTCATGCCGTAGATCAGGCCGAAGTTGATGGTCTTGGCGTAGCGGCGCTGCTCGCTGCTCACGGTGTCGGGCGTCGCGCCAAACACCTCTGCGGCGGTGGCCTTGTGCACGTCCAGGCCTTCGTGGAAGGCCTTGAGCAAAGCCGGGTCGTCGCTCAGGTGCGCCATGATGCGCAGCTCGATCTGGCTGTAGTCGGCGCTGGCGATCACGCAGCCTGCGGGGGCCACAAAGGCCTCGCGCACCTTGCGTCCTTCGGCGGTGCGCACCGGGATGTTTTGCAGGTTCGGCTCGTTGCTCGACAAACGGCCGGTCACGGCCACCGCCTGCGCGTAATGCGTGTGCACCCGGCCCGTGCGCGGCAAGGCCAGCTGCGCCAGTTTGTCGGTGTAAGTGCCCTTGAGCTTGGCCAGGCTGCGGTGCTCCAAGATGCGTGCGGGCAGCGGGTAGTCCTCGGCCAGTTTTTCCAGCACCTCTTCGTCGGTGCTGCGCGCGCCCGTCGCAGTTTTTTTGATAACGGGCAGGCCCAGTTTGTCAAAGAAGATCTCGCCCAATTGTTTGGGGCTGGCCAAGTTGAAAGGTTGGCCAGCGATTTCGTAGGCTTCGGTTTCGAGCTGCAAGATGCGCTCGCCCAACGCTTGGCTTTGCGCGGCCAGCGTGGGCGCGTCAATCAGCACGCCATTGCGCTCGATGCGGTACAACGATTCGCTGGTCTTGATTTCGAGGTCGTACACATACTTGAGACCCGCATGCGCTTCGATCTGCGGCCACAGCGCCAAGTGCACGTCCAGGCACTGGTCCGAGTCTTCGCAGGAATAGTGCGCGGCTTTGTCCACGTCCACCTGCGCAAACGGGATCTGGTGCGCGCCCTTGCCGCACAGGTCCTCATACGTCACGCCTTTGCGGCCCACATGGCGCTCGGCAAGACTGGAGAGGCCGTGCGGTTTGTGCACTTCGAGCACATAGCTCTCCAGCATGGTGTCGTGCGCATAGCCCTGCACCTCGATGCCGTGGTTGGCCAGCACATGGCGGTCGTATTTGATGTTCTGGCCCAGTTTGTGACGCGCTGGGTTTTCCAGCCAGGGCTTGAGTTTGGCCAGCACATCGGCCAAGGGCAGCTGTTCGGGCGCACCCGGGCCGTTGTGGGCCAGGGGAATGTAGGCCGCCTCGCCGGGTGTGACGCTCAGCGATATGCCGACGATCTCGGCGCGCATGGCGTCGAGCGACGTGGTTTCGGTGTCGATGGCCGTGAGCGGCGCTTGCTCGATGCGGGCCAGCCAAGTTTCGAATGCGGCCCAGTCGAGCACGGTGTCGTATTTCAAATCACCCTGCACGGCGCTGGCCGCGCTGTCCAATTCGGGCAAGGCCGCAGGTTCATCTTCCTGAGCCGAGCCAAACAAATCGCCCATGCCCGTGTCTTTGGGCTTGGCGGTTTTGGCTTTGGGCGCGGGTGAAGATGCAGGCACAGACCCACCCAGCGACTGCACCAGCCCCTTGAAGCCATAAGTTTGGTAAAAATTCAGCAGCTTGTCTTTGTCAGGCGCATGCAAGTGCAAGCTGGCCAGCGACGGCAAATCGGGCACCCAAGCGTTCAAGTCGCAATCGGTTTTCATGGTCACCAGCGCCCGGCCCTTGGGCAGCCAGTCCACGGCTTGGCGCAGGTTCTCGCCCGCCACACCTTTGATGTCGTGGGCGTTTTCCATCAGTTTGTCGAGCGAGCCGTATTCCATCAGCCACTTGGCCGCCGTCTTGGGGCCCACCTTGGCCACGCCGGGCACGTTGTCGACCGTGTCGCCCACCAATGTTTGGTAATCGATCATGAGCGACGGCGGCACGCCAAACTCGGCGGTGACGCCCGCCACATCGCGCACCTTGCCGTTCATGGTGTCGATGATGGTGATGTGCTCGTTCACCAGTTGACTCAAATCCTTGTCACCGCTCGACACCGTCACGGTAACTCCCTGTTGGGCGGCCACATTGGCCAGCGTGGCAATCACGTCATCCGCTTCCACACCCGGCACATCCAGCACCGTCCAGCCCATCAGGCGCACCAGTTCGTGGATCGGCTCAATCTGCGTGCGCAAATCGTCGGGCATGGGGCTGCGGTTGGCCTTGTACTCGGGATACATCTCGTCCCGAAATGTCGGGCCTTTGGCGTCAAAAACGCACACGGCATAAACGGCCGGCACATCCTTGCGCAGGCGCTCCATCATGTTGATCATGCCGCGAATGGCCCCCGTGGCTGGGCTCGTCGGGTCGCCCGGCACGGCACGCAGGTCGGGCATGGCGTGAAAGGCGCGGTACAGGTAGCTGGAGCCGTCGACCAGCAAGAGGGTTGGCTTGGATATTTCGGGGGTGTTTTCACTCATCCCCCGATTGTGTACCGGCTTTACCCCCGAAAAACCTCAATGGCTTGGGGCCTGGCCTGCGGCAGGGTGATGTGGCAAAGCGAAGCGCCTCTAAACCCTGGCGCAGGCCAGGCCCCAAGTCTCTCCCACTGCGACCTCACTGCCTTCGTGCGCAGAGCCCCCTAGGGCTGGGACGTTTGACTCTTTTCGCCCTCTACAATCCTTACTTTGCCCACCCAAGCCAGCCTGCGCTGGCGCTCAGATCTCTTCCCATGGCGGTATTCACCGAAGTCACCGAAACCCAGGCCAATGACCTGATGCAAGCCCTGAATTTGGGCCACCTGAACGCCTTGCGCGGCATTGAGGGCGGGATTGAAAACACCAACTACTTTGCCACCACCGATCAGGGTGAGTACGTGCTCACCCTGTTTGAGCGCTTGACGCACGCGCAGCTGCCTTTTTATCTGCTCTTGATGAAGCACCTGGCCGGGCGAGGCATCCCGGTGCCTGACCCTGCCGCCAACCGCGACGGCGACGTGTTGCACACCGTGAACGGCAAGCCGGCCGCTGTGGTCAACAAGTTGGCTGGCAAAAGCCAATTGCAACCTCAATCGGTCCACTGCGCTGCTGTGGGCGACATGCTGGCGCGCATGCACTTGGCGGGTGCCGACTACAACCGCAGCCAACCCAATTTGCGCGGCCTGCCTTGGTGGAACGAGACCGTGCCCGTGGTT
>NZ_CALBEX010000341.1 GCF_937889215.1 uncultured Limnohabitans sp. | reverse complement strand
CGCTGGGGTTTTTGCACGATGTGCGCGCCTACGAAGTGTCCTTGCTCTCCAGCATCGATTTTTCAGACGTTCTGATGCAGGGCATGTTGTCCTTGCTGCTGTTTGCCGGTGCATTGCATGTGGACTTGAGTGCGCTGCGGCAATACCGCTGGCAAATCGGCGTGCTCGCGGTGGTGGGCACCGTGCTTTCTACCGCTGTGGTGGGTTTGGCAATGTGGTGGATTTTGCCTTGGCTGGGCTTTTCCATCCCCTTGATTTACTGCTTGCTTTTTGGCGCCTTGATTTCACCGACCGACCCGATTGCGGTGATGGGCATATTGAAATCATCCAACGCCCCCAAAAATTTGGAGTTGGTGATCACGGGTGAATCCTTGTTCAACGATGGCGTAGGCGTGGTGATTTTCTCGTTGCTGCTGGGTGTGCTGGCCAGCGGCGAGGTGCCCACTTGGCAGCAGGGTGCTCAATTGCTGGCGCTTGAGGCCGGTGGCGGCTTGCTGTTGGGGCTGGTGTTGGGGTACATCACCTTTCGTTTGTTGCGCAGCATTGACCAATACCAAGTCGAGGTCTTGATCACCCTGGCCGCCGTGATGGGTGGCGACACCTTGGCCACCCACTTGCACGTGTCTGGCCCGCTGGCCATGGTCGTGGCGGGCCTGATGATCGGCAACCAAGGCCGGGCCTTGGCCATGTCCGACACCACCCGCCATCACGTCGATTTGTTTTGGGAATTGTTGGACGAAATCCTCAACGCCGTGCTCTTTGTTTTGATTGGCATGGAAGTGGCTGTGATCCACTTTGCGCTAGACCTGTTCATGGCCGCCGTGGTCACCATCTTGATCACGCTGCTCGCACGCTGGTTGACGGTCGGCTTGCCCGTCAAGTTGCTGCGGCGTGTGTTTCGACTGCCCAAGGGCGCGGGCTTCATGTTGACCTGGGGGGGCTTGCGCGGCGGTATTTCTGTGGCGTTGGTCTTGTCTCTGCCAGCAGGGCCTTCGCGAGAAGTTTTGCTGGCGCTCACCTATTGCGTGGTGGTGTGGTCTATCCTTGGACAAGGGCTGACGATCAGCCGAGTGGCCAAGCGCGTCGTTCAAACACAAGACTGATGGAACCCAAGAGTCAATTCACGCGCAGCTTGTGTGGGGCATGCCCGCACACGCCTGATGCCCGCACAAGCAAAGCCTGCAAATCGGGCAATACACAGCAAGATGGAAAACACGATGGCCTTCAAAATTTTTGAATTTGGACAATCCCTGCCGGGCTATGAAGTTCGGGTGCTCAATGAGCGCGCAGTGCGGGCGAGTGCAGGCATTCTTTTTGCTGTGGCCATGGTCACTTTCATGCAAGCTTTGCTGCTCGGCAACTTCAAGCCTACGCAGGTGTTTGTGGTGGCCTTCCTGATCGAATTTGGCATGCGTTTGTTCGTCAACCCCCGCTGGGCGCCCGCCATGATTTTGGGTCAGTGGGTGGTGCGCGGCCAGATGCCCGAGTACGTGGGTGCGCCGCAAAAACGCTTTGCCTGGAGCCTGGGTTTGGTGCTGGGCTTGTCCATGTTTTATTTGATCGTGCTGCAAGGCGTGGTCGGCCCCATCAACATGTTGGTGTGTGGCACCTGTTTGCTCTTGCTGTTTTTTGAATCGGCCTTTGGCATTTGCCTGGGTTGCAAATTGCACGACTTGCTGCGCCCACAAACAGCCCAGTTGTGTCCCGGTGGCGCGTGCGCTTACACGCCACTCTCAGGTGCTGGTGGTCAGTGGGGCCATCTGGTGGTGTTGGTGGTTTTTGCGTTGGTGATGGTGGGGGTAGGGCGTTGGGTCAGCCATGCGCCCGATGTGCGGGGCATGCACCACCCCAATGTGCATGGGCAGCCTGCTGCCTCTCCAGCCAACGCCCCAGGCGCATCCTCAACCCTTGCGCCAGCATCCGGGGCTGAGGCTGAGGCTGCGCGTTGCACGGTGCCCGAATTTGCCAAAGCCATGGGCCACGAAGCCATCTGGAAAAAGCACAACGGTTGCCTGTGAGTCCCTTCCTCGTTTACCTTGCCCCCTTTGCTTCGGTGGTGCTGGCGCTGCTGGTGGCGGTGCCCATTGTCGGGGCGCTGTGGGCGGTGAGCGCGCAAGCGCTGGACGCGGCAGCTTGGCAAGCTTTGTGGGTTGATCCGCAAACCTTCCGCGCTTGGGGCATGACGCTGTGGACCGGTTTGGCCTCGACCGCCTTGGCGTGGATCACGGTAGCGCATGTGCTGGCCAGCGGCTTCATTCGCCATCAGTTGGGGCGTTGGCTGTCGCACTTGCCTGCATTGCTGGCCACGCCGCACGCGGCCATGGCCATTGGGCTGGTGCTGTGGTTGTCACCCAGCGGCTGGGCGCTGCGGCTGCTGTCGCCGGGCCTCACGGGTTTTGACGCACCTCCGCCCTGGCTCACCACGCAAGACCCGTGGGGCCTGGGGCTGATCCTTGCGCTGTGGCTCAAAGAGGTGCCGTTTTTGCTGTGGGTGGCCGCCACCCAAATGCAGCGCGAAGACCTGCGCCGCCGCTGGCAAGCCGAATACGCCTTGGCCCAAACCCTGGGCCGCACCCCTGCACAAGCCTTTGCGCAAATCATCTGGCCACAACTGGCCCCGCGCCTGCGCTGGCCGCTGCTCGCGGTGCTGGCCTATGGCCTCACGGTGGTCGACATGGCGCTCATCATCGGCCCCGCATCACCGCCCACCTTGGCGGTGCTGGCTTGGCAATGGCTGAGTGATGCCGACCTGCTCACGCAATCGCAAGGCGTGGCGGCAGCGGGGTGGTTGACGGGCACGGTGTTGGTGGCGGGCGTGTTGATGGTGGTGGCGTTGCGAGTGGTCGCGGTCATGCGCCCATTCGCGAGCAGGTGCAAGCGCCCACAGAAAACCCCGCCATGGCTTCTGCATTTTTGTAGGAGGCTGCCCCTGCAGCCGAATCTCATGTGGACCACCATCCTCGCCGCCTACATCGCCGTCTGGTTCGCCCTGACCGTGGGCAGTGTCTCGGGCGTGTGGCCTTTCCCCCAAGTGTGGCCCGAGCTGTGGACGCTGGGCGCCTGGCAACAAGTGGCCAGCAGCGCGCACACCGTGTGGACCACGTTGGGCCTGGGCGTGGCGTCGGCCAGTGTGTGTTTGCTGTGGTCGGTGGCTTGGCTGGAGCTGGCCCCGCGCCGCTGGCAGCAGGCCTTGCAACCCTGGTTCTTGTTGCCGCTGGTCTTGCCTTCGGTGCTGTGGGTGGTGGGCTTGTACAGCCTGGCGCTGCACACCCGCCTCGAAGGCCAATGGCTGGGCCTGAGCCTGGCGCACGCGGTCATGGTCTTGCCCTATGTGCTGCTGGCGCTGGTGCCCGCGTATCAGGCGGTGGACCCGCGCCAAGCCGCGCTGGTGGCCAGCTTGGGCCATGGCCGCTGGGTGTATCTGTGGCGTGTGAAGTGGCCATTGCTCCAACGCGCCATCGCCTCGGCTTGGGCGGTGGGCTTTGCGGTCAGCGTGGCGCAATACCTGCCCACGCTCTATGTGGGCGCGGGCCGCTTTGCCACCGTCACCACCGAAGCCGTCACCTTGGCTGCGGGCGCGCAACGCTCGCTCATGAGCGCCTACGCCGCGCTGCAAATGCTCTTGCCCATTGCCGCCTTTGCGCTGGCCGCGTGGTTGGGTAGGCCCCGCCGATTTGAGAAGATCGCCCCCATGAAAGCCACACCATGAC
>NZ_CALBEX010000340.1 GCF_937889215.1 uncultured Limnohabitans sp. | reverse complement strand
CCAAAGGCCCGGATGGACGTGTGCGTTCCGAGCGCATCACGGCCCGCGCCTGTGTGCTGGCGGCTGGCGGCTTCGAGTCGAACCGCGACTGGCTGCGCGAAGCCTGGGGCACCAATGAGCGGGGCGAAACCCCATCGGACAACTTCTTGATTCGCGGCACCCAATTCAACCAAGGGGTGCTGCTGCGCCACCTGCTGAACGACCACGGGGCAGATTCGATTGGCGACCCCACGCAAGCCCACATGGTGGCCATTGATGCCCGTGCGCCGCTGTATGACGGTGGCATTTGCACCCGCATCGACTGCGTCTCACTGGGCGTGGTGGTGAACAGGGATGCCCAGCGTTTTTACGACGAAGGCGAAGACTTCTGGCCCAAGCGTTACGCCATCTGGGGTCGCCTGGTAGCCACGCAACCGGGCCAAACGGCTTATTCGATCATTGATGCCAAAGCCATTGGCCGCTTCATGCCGCCGGTGTTTCCCGGGGTCAAGGCCAATACCCTGAAAGAGCTGGCCGACCAACTTGGCCTGGACAGCAACACCTTCATGCAAACGCTCAATGACTACAACAACGCCTGCCAAGCTGGCACGTTTGACCACACGGCGCTGGATAACTGCTACACGCAAGGCATCTTGCCCTCCAAAACCCATTGGGCCAGGCCTATCGACACCGCGCCGTTTTACGCTTACGCGCTGCGCCCAGGTGTCACCTTTACCTACCTCAGTCTCAAGACCGATGAAACGTCCGCCGTGCGCTTCGGTGATGTACCCAGCCCCAACCTGTTTGTGGCGGGCGAAATGATGGCCGGCAACGTACTGGGCAAGGGCTACACCGCTGGGGTCGGCATGTCGATCGGCACTTCGTTTGGCCGGATTGCCGGCGCTGAAGCCGCCCGCGTCGTTAAACAACAGGGAGTGAGCCATGCAAGCGCTTGAGACCCTGATTCACGATGCCCGGCAACTCGCCGCAGGCCAAGGTGCGCCATCCCCGGAAGTGACCGAGGTGGCGCGGCAAATGCAGATCTGTAACGCCTGCCGTTACTGCGAAGGCTTTTGCGCGGTGTTCCCGGCCATGACCCGTCGGCTGGAATTTGGTCCGGCCGACATTCACTACATGGCCAACCTGTGTCACAACTGTGGCGCTTGTTTACACGCCTGCCAATACGCGCCGCCGCATGAATTTGCCGTCAATGTGCCGCAAGCCATGGCGCAAGTACGTGGCGAAACCTATGTGGCCTATGCTTGGCCTGCATCACTGGGCAAGCTGTACCAGCGCAACGGCCTGACCGTGTCACTTGCCCTGGCGGGTGGGCTGGTGCTGTTTTTGGTGTTGGCGCTCGCTTTGAACGGAAGCCTTTGGGGCGGCTCATTGCAGGGTAATTTTTACAGCTTGTTCCCGCACAACCTGCTGGTGTTGATGTTCGCTCCGGTCTTTTTGTGGGCGGTTCTGGCGCTGGGTATTGGTGTGACGCGTTTCTTGCGCGATGTGTCGCCAGCCACCACGGGGCAAGCCGTTGCCGGTGGTGATGCATTGCAAGCCACCCAGGATGTGCTCAAGCTCACCTACCTGGACGGCGGCCATGGCGATGGGTGTCACAACGAAAACGATGCCTACACCCAGTCACGTCGCCTGGCGCACCATTTGGTCTTCTATGGTTTCATGCTGTGTTTTGCGGCCACCAGCCTGGCCACGGTTTACCACTATGCCTTTGGCTGGACCGCGCCTTATGATCTGCCGAGCCTGCCCAAGTTGCTGGGCGTGGTGGGTGGTGTCAGTTTGCTGCTGGGCACGGCTGGGCTCTTCAAACTCAAGCTGACACGTCATCCGCTGCACGGTGATGCCGCCCAGAAACCGATGGATTATGGTTTTATCGCGCTGCTGTTTTTGACCAGCGCCACTGGCTTGATGCTGTGGTTGGCGCGTGGCACACCGGCCTTGGCGCTGCTGCTGGCCTTGCATCTGGGCGTGGTGATGGCCTTGTTTGCCACCTTGCCCTACGGCAAATTTTCCCATGGCATTTTCCGCACGGCATCGCTGCTCAGATACGCCATTGAAAAACGTCAGCCCAGCACCCTGGCGCTGGGAGACGACTGACATGACACTGTCAATTCCTTGCGTGCTGATGCGCGCGGGCACCTCGCGGGGTCCATTTTTCTTGCGCGACTGGTTGCCAGAGGGGGATGAAGCCCGCAACCAGGCGCTGATTGGTGCAATTGGGGCCACCGACCCGCTGCAACTCGACGGGCTTGGTGGCGGCAGCTCGCTCAACAGCAAGGTGGCCATCGTGTCCCGCTCCAGCCAGCCTGACTGCGATCTGGACTACCTGTTTGCCCAGGTCGGGGTGGGGCACCAGTCGGTGGACACGCGGCCCAATTGCGGCAACATGTTGTCGGGCGTGGTGCCATTCGCCATCGACCAGGGCCTGATCCCGGCGCAGATGGGCAGCACCACCGTGCGTGTATTCAACGTCAACACCGCATCGCGCATTGACGTGACCGTGTGCACACCCGGTGGCAAGATCACATATGAAGGTGATGCACGTATTGACGGCGTGGCCGGCACCGCTGCGCCGGTGTTGTTGAATTTTTTGGATGCTTGGG
>NZ_CALBEX010000339.1 GCF_937889215.1 uncultured Limnohabitans sp. | reverse complement strand
TCCTCAGGCATTTCGCTGCCTTCGCTGATGGCCTTGTTGATCAAAATGGCCACCCGCATCTCGAGTTCGGGCGGCTCCATGGCCACCGTGAGGCCCGAATCAAAGCGCGAAACCAAGCGCTCGTGGATGTCGGCCAGGCCCTTGGGGTAGGTGTCGCTGGTCATCACGATGTGTGATTTTTTGGCCAACAGGGCCTCAAAGGCGTTGAAGAATTCTTCTTGCGTGCGGTCTTTGTTGGCAAAGAACTGGACGTCGTCGATCAGCAGCAAATCGAGCGAGTGATAGTGGTGTTTGAACTCGTCAAAAGTCTTGCGTTGGTAAGCTTTAACCACATCCGACACAAACTGTTCAGCATGGATGTACAAAACCTTGGCCTCAGGGCGGTCGGCCAGCAGCTTGTTGCCAATCGCGTGCATCAGGTGGGTCTTGCCCAAACCCACGCCGCCATAGATGAACAAGGGGTTGTAAAGCTGTCCCGGCGAGCCCGAAACGTGCATGGCTGCCGCACGCGCCATGCGGTTGGCGGTGCCCTCGACCAAGTTGTCAAAATTCAGCGCGCTGTTGAGGCGGCTGCGAAAGGTGTTGGCTGCGGGCTCGTCCACCACAACCAGCGCTTCGGCAGGCGACTCCATAGACGATGGTGTCGATGCTTTTAATGGTCTGGCGCCGCCTTCACGCGGAGTGATTGCTAACTCTATTTTGACGGGATGGCCTTGCAAATTTTCCAGCAAGGCGGCCAGACGGCTCGCATATTGGGCGCGTACCCAGTCGAGTTTGAAGCGGTTGGCCACGTACAAAGTGATGCTTTGCTGGTCTTCCGAAACCACCGCGCTGAGCGGTTTGATCCAGGTGTTGAACTGCTGTTCTGGCAACTCGCGTGCCAACTCTTCAACGCAGGTTTGCCACAAGGAAGGGCCTGCGTCCATCTGAAATTCTGGGGTCATTCCCTCGGGCATGTAGTACTTTTTATTGTGGACAGTTGGAGCTAGGAGCGGCGGGACTGTCTGGTTTATTCAGAGCTTATCCACATGCCGATTCGGGTCGGGAGGGCGATCATAAACCACATTGATCGACGCGCACTCCGGACTCACCCTGATGGTGTTAATGACAGTAAATTTGCCGGGCTTGCGAAAGTTTGCGATAATCTTGGGTTTCGCCCAACGCTGATTCATGGCATTGGGCACAAAGGAACAGTTATGAAACGCACCTACCAACCCTCCAAGACACGTCGCGCCCGTACCCACGGTTTTCTGGTTCGCATGAAAACCCGCGGCGGCCGTGCCGTGATCAATGCGCGCCGCGCCAAGGGCCGCAAGCGCCTGGCTGTCTGATTCGGGCTTCAGATGCCTATTCGACTGTCTGGTTGTGGTCTGTGGCCACCGCAGGCGGTTGATGCCGGGGTTTGGCCATCGTGCAGCGTTTAAAAACACGCCCACAATTTCAGGCTGCCCTGGCGGGTGGTACGGTCTCGCGGACGGCGCATTTTGCGTTACATCGCATGATTTTGACCGCGCCCACAGACACCTCATTGGCTACTGCTGAACAAGATGGGTCTGCCCCTTCAGGGGGGCAGACCCTTTTTGGCATGTTTGACGTTTGGCTGGGTGCCATGGTGCCCAAGCGGTGGGCGCGCAGAGCGGTCACGCGCAATGCCATCAAACGCCAGATCTACACCGTGAGCGAGCGCTTTGGCGATCGTTTGCCTGTGGCGGCCCATGTGGTTCGTTTGCGCACCACATTTGACCGGCAAAAATTCATCAGCGCCACTTCGGAACCCCTGAAGCTGGCTGTGCGGCAAGAGCTCGAACAGCTGTTCGAACGCGCTGTGCGGCAAGAGGGGCGACCCTCATCCGATCAGAGATCTGACCGAGCCACCGAAGGGGTTCAGGCATGATCGTGCAGCGTTTGTTGGTGGGCTTGGTGCGCGGCTATCGCTTGTTGCTGAGTCCTTGGCTGGGTTCCTCTTGCCGTTTTGAGCCCAGTTGTTCGGCTTATGCTTTGCAAGCTTTGGAGCGCCATGGCGCGGCCAAAGGCAGTTATCTTACCGTGCACCGTCTGGTGCGTTGTGGTCCTTGGTGTCAGGGTGGCCACGACCCCGTTCCCGCGCAAGCCCCGCGCTTGTTCACTGCTTTGTTATCTCCTACTTCGTCAAAGAAGATCCCATGAACGATATCCGTCGCACCATCCTTTGGGTGATTTTTGGTTTTTCCCTGGTCCTGTTGTGGGACCAGTGGCAGCTGCACAACGGCCACAAAGCCACGTTCTTCCCCAAGCCCGAAGTGAGCGCACCCGCGCCTGTGGCTGCTGCTTCCAGCGCCAATGTCGTGCCTGCTGCGACAGCAGTCGTCACCGCAACACCGGGTCAGGTGCCCTCTTCCGCGCCTGTGGCTTCGACCGCTCCCCGCGAGAAAATCGAGGTGGAAACCGATGTGCTCAAGCTCAGCTTTGACACCGAAGGCGGCTCACTTGTGCGCAGTGAATTCACGAAGCACCGGGATATGGTTGACCCTAAGATCAACATGGTCTTGCTGGACCAAAGCAGCAGCCGTGTCTATATGTCCCAAACGGGTTTGATCGGGGGTGATTTCCCTAACCACAAAACACGCATGAGCTTCAGCGGCGATCGCAGCCTGAAAGACGGTCAAAACGAATTGACTTTGCGGTTTGAATCGGCCGAAATGAACGGCGTCAAGCTAGTCAAGACTTACACGCTCAAGCGCGGCAGTTATGTCATCGACGTCAAGCACGAAGTGGTGAACAACGGTCAATCTACCGTGTCGCCCCAGCTGTACCTGCAGCTGGTGCGTGATGGCAACAAGCCCGAAGGTGAATCGTCTTTCTACTTCACCTTCACTGGCCCGGCCATTTACACCGATGCCAAGAAATACAACAAGGTGGACTTCAAGGACATCGAAAACAACAAGGCCGAGATCGACAAGACTTCGATGAATGGCTATGTGGCCATGGTGCAGCATTATTTTGTCAGCGCCTGGTTGTTGCCCGAGGGTGTGCAGCGCGAAAACTTCGTGCGCAAGGTTGACACCAATTTGTATGCCGTGGGCATGATCACCCCGGTGGCCGACCTGGCCCCTGGCCAGTCCAAAACCGTCAGCAACCTGTTGTACAGCGGCCCTCAAGAAGAAAAAGTACTCGAAGCTTTGTCGCCAGGCTTGGATCTGGTGAAAGACTACGGTTGGCTGGCCATGTTGTCCAAGCCCTTGTATTGGCTGCTGGACCAAATCCACACTGTGCTGCAAAACTGGGGCTGGTCGATTGTGGCGCTGGTGCTCTTGCTCAAAATCGCTTTTTATTGGCTCAACGCCAAGGCTTACTCCAGCATGGCCAAAATGAAGGCCATCAACCCCAAAATCACGGAAATGCGTGAGCGTCTGAAAAGCAATCCGCAGCAGATGCAGCAGGAAATGATGAAGATCTACCGTGAGGAAAAGGTCAACCCGATGGGCGGTTGCTTCCCGATCATGGTCCAAATTCCTGTCTTCATTGCCTTGTACTGGGTGCTGTTGTCCAGCGTGGAGATGCGCAATGCGCCCTGGATCGGCTGGATCCATGACTTGTCAGCACCTGACCCCTTTTTCATCTTGCCTGTGGTCATGACCTTGACCACGCTGCTGCAGACCGCGCTCAATCCTGCGCCGCCAGACCCAATGCAAGCCAAACTGATGTGGCTCATGCCCATGGTGTTCTCGGTCATGTTCTTCTTTTTCCCGGCAGGCCTGGTGCTCTACTGGATCACGAACAACATCTTGTCTATCGCTCAGCAGTGGGTCATCAACACCCGCATGGGCGTGCCGCCGCAGTTCAACCTGCCCAAGTTCAAGTAACTGCAAAAGGCCGCGCAAGCGGCCTTTTTTTGGGCTGCCTAGCCCTCCCGCTTTCGCCATTTGAATTCACATGCTCGCCCGTCACCAGCAACCCATCGCCGCCATCGCCACAGCCCCCGGTCGTGGTGCCGTGGGCATCGTGCGGGTGTCGGGTCGAAATTTGTCATCGTTGATTCAGGCCTTGTGCGGGCGGCCGCTCAGACCGCGTGAAGCCACCTACCTGCCTTTTGCAGATGCCGATGGCAGCCCCATCGACCACGGCCTGGCGCTGCACTTTGTGGCCCCGCACTCGTTCACAGGTGAAGACGTGCTGGAGTTGCAAGCGCACGGGGGTCCGGTGGTGCTGCAGTTGTTGGTGGCGCGGTGCCTGCAAGCGGCTGCGGAAGTGGACCCGTCCACGGGCCAGCCGCGGTTGACCGGTTTGCGCGTGGCGCAGCCGGGCGAGTTTTCTGAACGCGCTTTCCTGAACGACAAAATTGATTTGGCCCAGGCCGAAGCCATTGCTGATCTGATTGATGCCAGCACCGAGGCGGCAGCACGCAGCGCCAGTCGCTCGTTGGCGGGTGATTTTTCCAAAGAAATCCATGTGCTGCGCGACGCCTTGATCCACCTGCGCATGCTGGTCGAAGCCACGTTGGATTTCCCGGAAGAAGAAATCGACTTTTTGCAAAAGGCCGACGCCCAAGGGCAATTGAGCCGATTGCAAACCGCGCTGCACACGGTGCTGGGCAAAGCCAAACAAGGCGCTTTGCTGCGTGAAGGCATCAAGGTCGTGATTGCGGGCCAGCCCAATGCGGGCAAAAGCTCACTGCTCAACGCACTGGCTGGAGCCGAGCTGGCCATCGTCACACCCATTGCTGGCACCACACGCGATGTGGTGCAGCAGACCATCCAAATCGAAGGCGTGCCGCTGCATGTGATCGACACCGCCGGGCTGCGCCAAGGTGAAGGTGTGGACGAGGTGGAGCAGATCGGCATTGCCCGCGCTTGGGGTCAGATTGAAAACGCCGACGCGGTGCTGTTTTTGCACGACCTGACGCGCATGGGTGAAGCCGATTACGACACGGCCGACGCAGACATCGCCACCGCCTTGCGAAGCCGGCTGCCTGCCAGCGTGGCGGTGATCGATGTCTGGAACAAGGCCGATGCCGCCCTGAGCCAAGCTGAACGTGTGGGCTTGACCCTGTCAGCCCGAACCGGTGAAGGTCTGCAAGCCCTGCGTCAAAAGCTGCTGCAGCAAGCCGGTTGGCAGCAAGCCAGCGAGGGCTTGTTCATTGCCCGCGAACGCCATGTGCAGGCGCTGCACCGCGTGCGCGAGCACCTGCAAGTGGCCGACGCCCACCTGGCTGCGCAAGCGCAAAACCTGGACCTGCTGGCCGAGGAGCTGCGGCTGGGCCAGAACGCGCTCAATGAGATCACGGGCGAGTTCAGCGCCGACGATTTGTTGGGCGTGATTTTTTCGAGTTTTTGCATCGGTAAGTGAGTCGGTAAAAACACGCAAGCGCTCAGGGAAAGCCCCGAAAAGGTCACGCCTGTGACTATTTGAAAAGACCAACAGGCACAAGATGGTGCCTTTGCCCCGTGCCCTTGCCATGACCACCGACACCCAGCCCCAACTCAACCCCGAACAAGACGCGCATTTGCGTGAGCGCTCGGACTGGATGGGCGCGTATTTGGTGTTGCACGCTTGGGGCGTGATCGCACTGGCCATGGCGTTTTTCGTTGCTTGGCCCAACCCCTTGAGCTTCATCGTCGCCGTGGTTGTCATTGGCGGGCGGCAGCTGGGCTTGGCGATTTTGATGCACGATGCGGCGCACCGCGCCCTGTTCAAAAATGCCCGACTCAACGACACCGTGGGTGCTTATTTGTGTGGCTGGCCCGTCGGCGCAAGCCTCACGCTGTACCGCCCCTACCACCTGAGCCACCACCGCCATACGCAGCAAGCCGAAGATCCCGACCTGATTTTGTCGGCCCCTTTCCCGATCACGAAACAAAGCTTTTGGCGCAAAATGCGGCGCGACATTCTGGGCATCACCGGTTACCAGCGGCGCATGGAAACCTTTCGCATTGAAATGGGGAACGACCCCAGTCGCCTGCAACGCTGGAAAAAGCTGTTTCAAGCTGAAAAATATTTCGCGCTGACCAATCTGCTGGTCTTCGCTGGCACGACCGCGGCCGGTGTGTGGTGGGCTTACTTCGCTTTGTGGTTGCTGCCTTTGCTGACCTGGTACCAAGTCATCAGCCGTATCCGCAACATTGCCGAACACGCGGTGGTGGGCAACAACGATGACCGCTTGCGCAACACCCGCACCACGCTGGCCAACTGGGGGATGCGCATGGTGCTGGCACCATACTGGGTCAACTACCACCTGGAGCACCACCTGTTTGTGTTCACGCCCTGCTGGAAGCTGCCTGCGGCGCACCGCATCTTGATCGAACAAGGCTTTGGCCCTCGCATGGAGCTGGCTGGTGGTTACACCGAGGTTTTACGCAAAGCCGTATCTCAAGCGCATGACGATCCCAGTCGTGGCGTGCCCCAAGACACGCGAAAGCGCAGCGCGCTCATTTGAACGGTTGACCCCAAGGAAGCACATGTCCAAACGCCTCGAAGATCAAGTAAATGGGGCTCACGCAACCAAAGCGCCTACAACGTCAGCAAGCACGCCGTGGTGGGCCTGACGCGCTGTGTGGCCTTAGAGGCAAGTCCCTACCAAGTCACGGTCAACGCCATTTGCCCCGCGTGCCTTTGGGCCGAGTGCTGGACCCCTCTGAAATCGCCAGCCTGGCGATGTACTTGGGCTCGCACGAGTCCAGAGGCATGACAGGCCAGTCGATTCACCTCGATGGCGGCATGGTGCTAAGCTGAGCCCAAGCGCTTGCTGGCGTCAGGGGCGCTTTGGCATTCGAACGGCGCTCAGCGCATGAAATTTTTCACGTAATCCGCCCCCAGACCCACCGCCTCAAAATGGGCCCGGTACTTCTCGATGCGGGTGAACACGTCGTCGTAGCCGGTGGCGTTGCCTTGGGTGTCGACATACATGAGCGCGCCGTGCACGGTGAACATCGTCACCATGTCTTGGCAGTCGTCGGGTACGACCAGCGTGTGGGTTTCGCCAGGTGGCTCGAACACGTAGCTGCCTTCTTCGGCCACCCAGTCGTGTTCCAGGTACAGCCATTTGCCGCGCAGTACGTGGGCATGCACCATGCCGGAATGGCGGTGACGCTGCAGCAGGCCTGAACGCTTGACTTTGAGCAGGTGCACATAAAAACCACCCGACACATTCAGATGCAAAGGGCGCGACCAGATGCCCGGTGCCACCGGAGCCCACAGGCGCTCGTCTTCGGTCTGCACGTCGTGCACCACCATGTCAGCAGCCATGCCCCAAGGTTGAGGTTTGGCGTAGGGGACGCGGTCGTCGTCGGCCGCTGACGGGGTGTGGGGTGAACTCATGAGACAGTCCTGGATCAGATGAAAACCCCAGCTTAAAGCGGACGGACAGGCCTGTCAGCGCCGGGGGTGACAGCATTCAAACGGTCTCAATGTCCTTCAAAAGACACGAGCTTGAACAGTTCCAGGCCGCTGGCCTTGATGCGCTCTGAGCCGCCCAGCTCTGGCAAGTCCACAATGGCCGCGCCTTCGATCACGGTAGCGCCGAGTTTTTCGAGCAGTTTCTTGCCCGCCATCATGGTGCCGCCGGTGGCGATCAAGTCGTCAATCAGCAGCACCCGCTGGCCGGGTTTGACTGCGTCGGTGTGCAGCTCTACCGTGGCGCTGCCGTATTCCAGCTCGTAGGTTTCTTCCACTGTGGTGAAGGGCAGCTTGCCTTTCTTGCGGATCGGCACAAAACCCAAACCCAGCTCATAGGCCACCACTGAGCCCAAAATAAAACCACGCGCATCCAGGCCAGCCACCACGTCGGGTCGCAAGTCGGGGGCCATGTAGCGGTGCACAAAAGCGTCGATCAGCACGCGAAAAACGCGAGGGTCTTGCAGCAAGGGTGTGATGTCGCGAAACTGCACGCCCGGGGCTGGCCAGTCGGGCACGGTGCGGATGTGGCTTTTCAAATAATCGTTGACGTTCAGCTCGTCCATGCCTCAGCCTCTCAATAGTTTTTCTTCGGCCACGGCCAAGGTTTGTGATGTGCCCGACAACACCCAGGCGTCGTTGGCCTGCAGCTCGGTGTCATCGTTCACGGGTTCTGTTTGGCCATTGGCCCTGCGCAGGTTGACGGCCCGCACGCCCATGGCGTGGAAGGCGAGGTCTTGCAGCTTTTTGCCCAACCAGGGCGAGGCCACAGGCATCACCACGGTGGTCAAGCGCTCGTGATCGAGCTCGTCCAAGGTGTCGTCGTCGGCCCCGTGGAAATAGCCGCGCAGCAAGTTGTAGCGTGCATCGCGCTGGTCTTGCACGATGCGGATCACCCGCCGCATGGGCACGCCCACCAGCGCCAGAGCATGGCTGGCCAGCATGAGCGAACCCTCGATGGCTTCGGGCACCACTTCAGTGGCACCGGCCGCCAGCAATTTCTCCAAGTCGATGTCGTCTTGCGTGCGCACAATCACCGGCACCTGCGGGGCGTGGCTGTGGGCATGGTCGAGCACCTTCATGGCGGCGGCCACTTCCAAGTAGGTGATGACCACGGCACTGGCCCTGGCCAAGCCTGCCGCCATCAGGGCTTGCAAGCGGCTGGCGTCCCCAAACACCACCGAGTCGCCTGCCGCGGCGGCTTGGCGTACCCGGTCGGGGTCAAGGTCCAGCGCCATGTAGGGGATGTTTTCTTTGTCGAGCATGCGGGCCAAGTTTTGCCCGCAGCGGCCATAGCCGCAGATGATCACATGCTTGTTGGCGTTGATCGATTTGCGCGCGATGTTCGTCATCTGGAGCGACTGCTGCAGCCACTCACCGGCCACGACCTTCAAGACAAGGCGGTCGCTGTGCATGATCATGAAGGGGGTGGCCACCATGGACAACACCATGCTCGCGAGCAC
>NZ_CALBEX010000338.1 GCF_937889215.1 uncultured Limnohabitans sp. | reverse complement strand
GCGCACATGCAAAGCTGGGTGGCGCAGTTGGACAAACGCAGCGCGTGCGAGCCGGTGCAGTTCCATGTGCGCCGCCAAAATGGCGCTAAGCAACTGGAGCTGCAAGCGGGCGTGGACAGTGGCTTGCGCCCTGGTGACCGGGTGTTGCTGATGAACCCCAGCCAAGTGCCCAGCCGCATGCTGGAAGCGGGGGTAGCCCAGCATTTGGCGTTGGCCCAAGTGGTCAAGGTGGGCCCGCACCGTACCGAACTTCAACCCTTGGCCGGCCCCGCGTTGACCAGCCAGGGCCCGTGGATGGCATTGCCTTTGTGAGCGCCTTCACCTTGACCCAGGATGTCACCATGTCTTTTGCTTCTTTGATTTCTCGCACTTGGTTTGCGCCGCGCACTTGGCACTTTTGGGCCGCCGTGTGGCTGGGCTGTGCTTGGGCCAGCGGGCCTGGCACCGCTTTGGCCGCAGACAATGCGGCCGCGTCGGCTTCAGCCCTCAAGGTTTTGCTGGGGTCTGCCGTGCCTTCGTCTGCGCCTATGCAGGCCATGGCCGGGGGAACCAGTGACAGCGCATCGGCGGCCCAGGCAGGCCCAGCTGTGCAAGGACAAACCGTCACGGTGCAAAGGGGCGAAACCCTGGACCGCGTGATCCGTAGGGCTTTGCCCCATTTGCCTTTGCAAGTAGACTTTTTGCGCAAAGCCTTTGTGACGCTGAACCCCCAGGCCTTCCCCACGGGTTCGGTTCACTTGATCCGATCGGGCAGCACACTGCAAGTGCCCAGCATGGCGGCGCTGCGCCAAATGATGGTGCAACAAACCCCGGCGGCAGCGGCTTTGTTTGAGGCAGATGCGGTGGGCGCGTCGGGCACATCGGGCCAGCACAGCGCTGGCGACAAGCGCCGCTGGGTGCGCTTTCCTTGATGCCGATTCGGGCCAGCACATGATCACCGGGGCGGAAACCGCCCACCTGAACCCCAAAACCCCGACCATTTTTTTGGAGGGGCGTTTGCCTTTGGTGGTGGAACGCACGGCAGCAGAGCTGGGTTTGCGCGACGGGCAAGTGGTGCAGACCACGGTCGAGGCCCGCCTTGATCGGCTGCGGTTGAACCTGCAAGACCCGGCCCAAGCCGGGCGCTTCATTGACCTGCCCAAAGAGCTGCCCGCAGGGCTGAGGCTGGCCTCGGGCGACACGGCTTTGTTTCGTGTGCAGGTGCAAAACGACGGCTCGATTTGGTTACGTCCCTTGCAGGCGCAGACAGGCGCAGGGGCCGCAGGGCCTGCAGGTGCGGCAACGGCCGAGGCCTTGCTGCCCGGCCGCATGCAGCAGCTGGGTTTCAGACCGCCCGACATGGCGGCCTTGGCGCAGTTGCTGCGACCGGGCGGACTTGACACTTTGATGCAAAACCTGAGCCCGGCCACGCCCGGGCTGGCGGCTTTGCAGCAATGGCAAAACATGCGCCCGAGCATGGCCCAACTGACGCCCGCCAAACTGCAACAGCTGATGCAACGCAGCGGCTGGATGACCGAGGCCTTGCTCTTGAATGGCCAAGGCCAAGGCCAGGGTGCGGTGGACCTGAAATCGGGCTTGCGACAACTCTTGCGTTGGCTGCAGACCACCGGCGGTGAGGGCTTGGGCCGCATTCAGGATGCGGTCGACGACATCGAATCGCGCCAACTCACGGCGGCCGAAACCTTGACGGGCCGGGAGTGGGTGTTTTCCATAATGCTGCCGTTTGCAGACGCCGAGCCGGTGGCGCTGCGTTTTGTGCGGGGCCGACGCCCGCCGGGCGAAGAAAAAGCGCCCTTGGTGATCCACCTGCACACCCGCAACCGCGATTTGGGCGAGATCTGGCTGCAAACGCGCATCAGCAGCGAGACCGAGGTGGACATGGTGATGTGGGCCTTGCGCGAAGACGTGGTGCAACGCGCCCGCGACATGTCGCCCAACCTGGAAGAAGAACTGGACAGCGCCGGGCTGCACATGACCCGATTGCAAGTGATTCATGGCCCCGGCCCCGCCGAGCCCATGCCCTGGAGCCCACCCGAGACGGGCAGTTTGCTGGACGTGCAAACATGAAAGCCCCGCTCAAAGAAGCCATTGCCCTGGAATACGGCAAGCGCAAAACCCCGGTCATCAGCGCCAAGGGTGAGGACGAGCTGGCCCAGCGCATCATCGACGAAGCCCAACGCCACGGCGTGTACGTGGCCGAAGACCCGCAGCTGCTGGCCTTGCTCAGCCGCATCGACCTGGACCAAGAAATCCCGCCCGAGCTGTACACCGCCGTGGCGGTGATCCTGTCCTGGGTCTACTGGCTCAAAGGCATGCGCCCCGGCGACGAAAAAAACCCAGCCCCATAAATCGCGACCCTGAGGCCCGACACCTCCCCTAGGTCGCGGCCTTTACGGTCCGACACATCCCCCGTAGGTCGCGGCCTTCAGGTCCGACACCTATCCCCTCGCGAAGCGACATTTCATGCGGCGTTGGCGCACCACCCATGTCGGACCTGAAGGCGCCGACCTACGGATACCCAACGCCCCCCGTAGGTCGCGGCCTTCAGGTCCGACACTCCCCCGTAGGTCGCGGCCTTT
>NZ_CALBEX010000337.1 GCF_937889215.1 uncultured Limnohabitans sp. | reverse complement strand
GCCCTGGGGTCCACAGCAATGCCGCGGTCAGCAACAGCATCAAGGCCGCCCCCACAAACACCTTGCCAGGCACGGCGATACCCGAAGTGTGCGGGCCCAGTTTCATGGCACGCTCCGAAGCGGATCCTGCCAAGCCGTTTCGCAAAGGGGCCAATTGCCCCGAAGCCTGAGGCAGAAGTGCCAAAACAGCCGCTGGATCGGCATTCAAATGACGACACACGCCAGAAGCCAGTCCACGGTAGAAAACGGCCCCCTTGGCCATGTCCAGGTCATCGGCTTCCAAGGCCTCAAGCTGGCGCACCGGCACCTTGAGCTTGACCGACAAGACTGCCAAGTGCACACCCGCCTGAAGACGGGTTTCACGCAGCAGCTGACCGGCTGTTTGGGGCGTTGTGGTCGCCTCTGGGGCGATTCCTGGGGTCGGTTCAGACTTGGGGCTTGCGGTCATGTCGAGGCTCCGAGAGGGACACAGAAGACACAGGAACCCAGGTGATCGTTCGCTGCTCGGCCATGCGCGATTGCACTTGGGTTCGGTCTTTCACATCGCCCGCCAGCTGTCCGCATGCGGCGTCGATGTCGTCACCCCGTGTTTTGCGCACCGTGGTGACCAGACCCGCAGCTTGCAGTTGCTTGGCAAATGCTTGCACCCGGGCGGTGGGTGAACGCAGCAAACCCGAAGCCGGAAAGGGGTTGAATGGGATCAGGTTGAATTTACAGCGCAAGCCCTGGCGGGCGTGTTTTTGCACCAAGTCGATCAGGGCGCTGGCATGTTCGGGTTGGTCGTTGACACCATCGAGCATGCAGTATTCAAAGGTGATGAAGTCGCGAGGTGCATGGGCCAAGTAGCCGATGCAGGACTGCAAAAGCTCGTCGAGCGGGTATTTGCGGTTCAGGGGCACCAAATTGTCACGCAATGCGTCGGTCGGGGCATGCAGCGACACCGCCAAGGCCACAGGGCAATCGGCCGACAGGCGTTCAATCATGGGCACCACCCCGGAGGTGGAGACAGTGACGCGGCGACGCGACAAGCCGTAACCATGGTCATCGAGCATGGCCCGCAACGCCGGCACCAAAGCCGAGTAATTTTGCAAAGGCTCGCCCATGCCCATCATCACCACGTTGGAGATGACGCGTTCTGGCGTGTTCAGGTGCTGTCGCAAAAAGTGCTCGGTAAACCACAACTGGGCAAGAATTTCGCCGGTGGTCAGGTTGCGACTGAAGCCTTGGTGGCCGGTGGAGCAAAAACGGCAACCCACAGCGCAACCAGCCTGGGAAGAAATGCACAAAGTGCCTCGATCGTCTTCGGGGATGAACACCGTTTCAATGGCATTCCCATCGCCGACATTGAACAACCATTTGATGGTGCCGTCGGCTGAAATGTGTTGACTGACGAGAGGCAGCGCGGCAACGTGCGCATGCAACTGGAGTTTTTGGCGCAAAGACTTGGCCAAATCACTCATTTGTTCAAAATCTGAAGCGCCCCGCTGGTGAATCCAGCGGAACAACTGGGTGGCCCGAAAGCGCTTTTCACCCAGACCCTCACAAAAAACGGCCAAACCTTCCAGGTCAAATTCGAGCAGGTTGGCCGTCATGGGGTCAGGGTGCCTAGGGTCGCGAAAGGGCCGCGACGCGATCAGCGTGTGTAAACGTTCATGCCGGCGAAGAAGAAGGCAACTTCAGCGGCAGCAGTTTCGGGCGCGTCAGAGCCGTGCACAGCGTTGGCATCGATGCTGTCAGCGAAGTCAGCGCGGATGGTTCCGGCAGCGGCTTTCTTGGGGTCGGTCGCGCCCATCAGGTCACGGTTTTTGGCAATCGCGTTCTCGCCTTCCAGCGCCTGGATCATGACGGGGCCGGAGATCATGAAGTCCACCAGGTCCTTGAAGAAAGGACGCTCTTTGTGCACGCCGTAGAACTGCTCAGCTTCGCCGCGCGACAAATGGGCCATTCGGGCAGCGACCACTTTGAGGCCAGCGGCTTCGAAACGGGCGTAGATCTGGCCAATGACGTTCTTGGCAACGGCGTCAGGCTTGATGATGGAGAGTGTGCGTTCGATGGCCATGGTTTTTTTCCTGTTGAGGGGTGATTTTTAACTATTTTTGCCCTGCGGCAAAGCCCACTATTCTAACCTGAGTGGGTGACAAAATGGCCCTGTCAGCCGATGGGCCGACAGAGGAGACGGGATTTGGTCATCATGGGCTGTCAAGACGGCCAAAGCCTGCGCTCAACGGCTGCGGCCACCGCTGCCCCGGCCGCCTCGGCCCGGGGTAGCGGGTGCTTTTTTCAGGCGGTTGAAGCTCTCGGCACCGATGTATTTGGCCTCGCTTTTGGGGGCGTCGGACTTGGCATGCAAGCCAGAGCCGCCCGGCGCTTGGTTGGGCTTGGCCGCCGGTTTGGCGCGTGGCACGGCCGTGCCGGCGCGGCCTTGCCCACCGGTGCGGGGGCGGCGGTCGTTGCGGTTGGTGCGTGTGGGCTGTTCTGTGACGGGGCGGGGGCGCTCGCTCGTGCCCGCCGCCCGCATCAGGGCGCGAATATCGGCCTCGTCGAGTTCAAGCCAAGCCCCACGGCGCAAGCCATGTGGCAGCACCATCGCGCCATAACGGATGCGGATCAGGCGGCTGACCGCATGACCGACCGATTCCATCATGCGGCGCACTTCGCGGTTGCGGCCTTCAGAGATGGTCACGCGGTACCAGCAGTTGGAGCCTTCGCCGCCACCGTCCTCGATGGAGCCGAACTGGGCCGGACCG
>NZ_CALBEX010000336.1 GCF_937889215.1 uncultured Limnohabitans sp. | reverse complement strand
TGCCTTCCTGGATCAGGTCGCCGTGTGGCAGGCCGTAGCCCAAGTATTGGCGCGACACCGACACCACCAAACGCAGGTGCGAGAGCACCAGCTTGCGGGCGGCTTCGAGGTCGTCGTTGGCTTTGAGTTGGCGGGCTGCCGCTTGCTCTTCCTCGAGGCTGAGCATGGGCATGCGGTTGACCGCAGAGATGTAGGCGTCGAGGTGGCCGAGCGAGGGCACGACCGCCCAAGGGTTGCTCAGCGTGATGGCTGTGGCGGGGGAACCAGTTTGAATGTTCATACCAGAACTCCTTTCAGAATGTGTGAATTTTAGCACTCCACATGGGAGAGTGCTAAAGCGGGCCCTTGGATGCCTTAAAGGGATCAGGGTTTTCCACGATTTTGAAGGGGCAGTGGCATGCGCTCAATGACATGGATCAGACAACAGGCAATCACAGCCAAGTGGGATGCCCTGGCGTTTGCCCCGGCTGTGCCACGGCGCATTCAGCTCAAAAGAGCTTGGGCAAATTCACGCGCGTTGAAGGTTTCCAGGTCTTCCAGCTTTTCGCCCACGCCAATGAAATACACCGGAATCGGCTTTTCGCGGGCAATGGCGCAAAGCACCCCGCCCTTGGCGGTACCGTCCAGCTTGGTGACGATCAGGCCCGTCAGGCCCAGCGTGTCGTCAAAGGCCTTGACCTGGGCCAGCGCGTTTTGCCCGGTGTTGCCGTCAATCACCAGCAGCACCTCGTGTGGGGCGGTGCCATCGGCCTTTTGCACCACGCGCTTGATCTTTTTCAGCTCTTCCATCAAGTGCGTTTGGGTGGGCAAGCGGCCTGCAGTGTCGACCAAGACCACATCGCGCCCCCGGGCGCGCCCAGCGCTCACCGCGTCAAAGCTCACAGCGGCGGGGTCACCGCCTTGTTGGCTGACGATTTCGACCGTGTTTCGGGTGGCCCAAACAGCCAGCTGCTCTTTGGCTGCAGCGCGGAAGGTGTCGGCTGCGGCCAACAGCACACTCAGGCCTTCGTCGGCCAGGTGCTTGGTCAGTTTGCCAATCGAGGTGGTTTTGCCTGCACCGTTGACGCCGGCCACCATGATCACCGTGGGCTGGTGGTCGCCAATGGCCAAAGGTTTTTGCAGGGGCAGCAGCAAGTCGGTGATGGCGTCGGTCAGCAAGGTTTTGACCTGGGACGGCTCGGTGGCCTTGGCGTCTTTCACGCGGCGCTTGAGGTCTTGCAGCAAGTGCTCGGTGGCTTTGACACCGGTGTCGGCCACCAGCAGGGCGGTTTCCAGCTCTTCATAGAGTTCGTCGTCGATGCGTGTGCCGGTGAAGACCGTGGTGATGCTGGAGCCGGTCTTGCGCAGGCCCGCTTTGAGGCGGTCCATCCAGCCCTGGCGAGCAGCCGTGGCGGGGGGTGTGACTGGGGCTGCAGGGATTGTTGCAGCGGGCGGCACCAAGCTGGCCTCAGGCGTTGTCGGGCAGGCCAAAGCCTTAGGCGCTGCAGCGGCCGGGGCTTGCTGGCCAGCATCCGTTGTTTTCGGCGCTGGTTCAGCGGGCGTTTCAGCGGCTGCAAGGGGCAAGGCTGGACTTGCTGGTGCCGATGGGACCTCGGCAGGTGGGGATTTTTTTTTGAAGAAGCTGAACATGTCTTGGATTTAATGGATCATGCATTCTATGAAACCAAACTTTCTCTTGGGATTTTCTTTCGCCACCGCCTTGCTGGCGACGGCTTGTCACGTGTCAGCGCAGGCCCCCCAAACCCTGGCAAGCGACGCGTCACCGTCAGGCCAAACGGCGCAGGCCCAAGTTCAAACCTTCACCTTGGCCAACGGCATGGCGCTGTGGGTCAAGCCCGACCGGCGCGCCCCGACTGCGGTGCACATGGTTTGGTTGCGCGTGGGTTCCATGGACGAGGTGGATGGCACCAGCGGCGTGGCCCATGTGCTGGAGCACATGCTGTTCAAAGGCACGCCCACCTTGGCTGTGGGTGAATTCTCGCGCCGCGTGGCCGCTTTGGGCGGGCGCGAAAACGCCTTCACGGCCAAGGACTACACCGGTTATTACCAGCAAATTCCATCCAACCAACTCGAAGCCGTGATGCGTCTGGAGTCAGACCGCTTTGCCAACAACCAGTGGCCCGATGCCGAATTTGCCAAAGAGCTGGAGGTGGTGAAAGAAGAGCGCCGCCTGCGCACCGATGACAACCCCCGCGCCCAATTGCACGAAATGCTCTCGGCCACCGCCTTGTCGGCTTCGCCCTACCGCCGCCCCATCGTCGGTTGGATGAGCGATTTGGAAGCCATGACAGCGCAAGACGCCCGAGATTTTTACCGCAAGTGGTACACGCCCACCAATGCGGTGGTGGTGGTGGCCGGTGATGTCGACCCGCTGCAAGTCAAGGCGCTGGCCGAAAAATACTATGGCGCGATCCCCGCCCGCGCCGTGCCTGAGCGCAAACCTCAGGTCGAACCTGCCCAGCAAGGCTTGCGCCGTTTTGACTTCAAAGCGCCGGCCGAGCAGTCCTATGTGACACTGGCCTTCAAAGTGCCGCGCTTGTCCAGTTTGGCTGACACCCCCGAACACCAGGACGCCTTGGCCTTGACGGTTTTAGCGGCTGTGCTCGATGGCTACAGCGGCGCCCGTCTGGAGCGTGCACTGACGCAGGGTGAAAACCGCCTGGCCGACAGCGCGGGGGCTTACAACGGCCTCATGGGCCGGGGTCCGCAGTTCTTTTACCTGGAGGGTGTGCCCGCCAAAGGCCAAACGCCGCAAGCACTCGAAGCCGCCTTACGAGCCCAGGTGCAGCGCGTGGCCACCGAAGGCGTGAACGACGCGGAGCTGCAGCGCGTCAAAACCCAATGGGTGGCCAGCGAAATTTACAAACTTGATTCGGTTTTTAACCAAGCACGCGAGCTGGGTGTAGCCTGGACGTTGGGCTTGCCACCCGAATACGGGGCGCAATTGATCGCCCGGTTGCGACAAGTCACGCCCGCCCAAGTGCAGGCTGTGGCGCAAAAGTATTTTGTTGACGACAGCCTCACCGTGGCCACTTTGCTGCCGCAGCCCTTGTCGGGTCAGCCCCGTGCACGCCGCGCCCTGCCCGGTGCCCGCCATTGAACCGCGCTCATCCCATGAAAGTCCCACACCCCATGTTTTTGATTCCAACCTTGTCCATGACCACACGGGCTTTGTGCCGCACAGCTTTGGTGCTGGCTTGTGGGGGCGCGGCGGGCTGGGCGCACGCCTCCTTGCCCATTCAACACTGGACCCAGCCCAGCGGTGCACGCGTGTTCTTGGTCGAGAGTCATGCCATTCCCATGGTCGACGTGCAGATCGACATCGACGCAGGCAGCCGCCGCGACCCAGCAGCGCAGGCGGGTCTGGCCTCGGTCATGACCGGGCAAATGACCAATGGCACCCTTGCCGAGCCACAAGTGCAAGGTAAGGGCCAAGGCCCTTACCCCCTGGCCCTGGATGAAAGCCAGATCGGTGAAGCCTGGGCAGATTTGGGGGCCAGCTTTGGGGGCAGTGCGGGCGGTGACCGCATGAGCTTTGGCCTGCGCAGCCTGAGCTACCCCGATTTGCTGGACAAAGCTGTGGCGCTGGCGGCGCGGCAGATGGCCCACCCGGCTTTCCCCGAAGCCATGTGGCTGCGTGACCGAGAACGCATCAGCGCGTCCATCCGCGAATCTTTGACCAAGCCGGGCACGGTGGTGCAGCAGCGCTTTGCGCAGGCGGTGTACGGCACGCACCCCTATGGTTTTCGGACCACCCCCGAGAGCTTGTCGCGCATCGGCGTGCAAGACCTTAAAAATCTGCATGCCCAAGCCTTGCGCGCTTGCCGCGCCACGGTGAGTGTGGTGGGCGACTTGACCCGGGCTCAGGCCGACGCCTTGGTGCAGCGCTTGCTGGCACAGTGGCCCCGCGAATCAGGCTGCCCAAGCCTGCCGCCCGTGCCCGAAGTGGCCCCTTTGACTGCCGCCCAAAACCTGAGCCTGCCCTTTGACTCGGCCCAGGCCCATGTGCTGATCGGCCAGCCCGGCTACAAGCGCACCGACCCCGACTTCTTTGCCCTGCTGGTGGGCAACCACATTTTGGGCGGCGGCGGTTTTGTCTCGCGCCTGACGGAGCAGG
>NZ_CALBEX010000335.1 GCF_937889215.1 uncultured Limnohabitans sp. | reverse complement strand
AACATCGCCAGCAAGGTCTATTTGGTCCACCGCCGTGACAAGTTCAAGGCCGAACCCATCTTGGTGGACAAGCTGATGGAAAAAGTGGCGGCCGGCAAGATCGAGCTCAAGACCTTCCAGACCCTGGAAGAGGTCTTGGGTGATGCATCGGGTGTGACCGGTGTGCGCCTGAAAAGCACCGTCGACGGCAGCTTGCACGACGTGGAACTCAAGGGCTGCTTCATCGCCATCGGCCACTCGCCCAACACCGACATTTTTCAGGGCCAGCTGACACTGGAAAACGGCTACATCGTGACCCAAAGCGGCTTGAAGGGCTTTGCCACGCAAACTTCAGTGCCCGGCGTGTTCGCTGCGGGCGACGTGCAAGACCATGTCTACCGCCAAGCCATCACCAGCGCAGGCACGGGCTGCATGGCCGCGCTTGATGCGCAGCGTTTTCTGGAACAGCACAACGGTTGAAGCCCTGCCATTTGGCCGCAGCTCAGCAGGCCAAATGGCGTTTGAGCGCCATCAGCGCACCTCTTCTAAGGGGTTGTGGGTGCCTGCCGGGGTGATGTGGCAAAGTGAAGCGCCTCTGAACCCCGGCAGGCACCCGCAACGCCTCACCACCAAAACTCAAACCACCCTGCTTTTGTCACAAAAGACTGTCCAAAGAGTCCAAGCCCCTGCTTTCTGGCTATAATTCAAGGCTTTGCTGGATCTACCCGGATTGTCATTCGGGGTCACAGAACCAGCGATCTGGGATACCGCCACCCATCTTGGCGAGGTGAGGCTGGAGCGCCAGGCCCCATGCAAGTCTGCATGAGACCCATCGGCACCGGCTGTTTTAAAAGTATCGGAGTGTCCACATGGCACGCGTTTGCGACGTAACGGGCAAAGGCCCAATGACGGGAAACAACGTTTCCCACGCCAACAACAAAACCAAGCGCCGGTTCCTGCCGAACCTGCAATACCGTCGTTTCTGGGTTGAAACAGAAAACCGTTGGGTGCGTCTGCGCGTTTCCAGCGCTGCTCTGCGCCTGATCGACAAAAACGGCATCGATGCCGTGCTCGCAGACCTGCGCGCACGCGGTCAAGCCTAAACCCAGAACATTAGGAGTCATCTACCATGGCAACCAAAGGCGGACGCGAAAAAATCAAGCTGGAATCCACAGCTGGCACTGGTCACTTCTACACGACCAGCAAAAACAAAAAAACCATGCCCGAGAAAATGTCGATCATGAAGTTCGACCCCAAAGCTCGCAAGCACGTTGAATACAAGGAAATCAAGCTGAAGTAATTCAGCCTGAGCCTGTCGCAAAAAACCCGCCTCTGGCGGGTTTTTTCATGGGCAAGAACTTGTGAAAAGACCTGCCTTGCATGGCAGCACCGAACCCAAAGGCGTCGACCAACAAACACCTGTGCATTCCACGGGTTCGACGTCTTCGCGCAGGACGGGCCTTCACGGTCCGACATCCATATTTTCGCAAAGCGACATTTCAATCGGCGTTGGTGCGCAAGAGATGTCGGACCTAAATGTGCCGACCTACAAAGGCCCATCGATTCGGAGGGATCGGCCCCACAGATCACACACCTCAACACCGCCATCGAAACACCTTGACCCCAAAAAACAACAGGGCCCGAAGGCCCTGTCTGAATGGTCTCTGAAAAAAATCAGGCTGTCTGGCGTACTGCGCGCAACTTGACCGAGAAATCACGCAAAGCAGCAATGCCACTTTCTTCGGCGCGGCGGCACCAGGCTTGCAGATCAGCTGCCAGCTGCTCGCGTGAATGCGAGGTGTTCAGCCAAATTTGGCTGAGCTCTTCGCGCATTTGCACCATCTTGTCGAGCACCGGACTGGCCGCACGGGCTTGAGCAAGTTGGGCTTTCGCATCGGCAGGCACTTTGGCCGCATCGCGGTGCAGCCAGCGGTGGGCGGCTTGCAAGACATGGGCGTCCAATTTGAGCTTGTCGGCTTCTTGTTGCATCACGGCGCGCACATGGCGGGCGTACCCGGCCATCACTTCGTAGCGGTTGGCTATCAGGGCTTCCAGAGTCTTCTCGTCGGCCACGGGGCGAATGTCGCCATAAGCCAAACGGGGTGGCGTCTTTTTAACGGTCGCCATGCCCAAGGTCTCCAGAATACGGATGTAGAGCCAGCCAATGTCGAACTCATAAGGTTTGACAGACAATTTGGCCGACGTCGGGTAAGTGTGGTGGTTGTTGTGCAACTCTTCACCACCGATCAGGATGCCCCAAGGCGAGATGTTGGTGCTGGCGTCGTGCGCCTCGAAGTTGCGGTAGCCCCAGAAATGGGCCGCACCGTTGATGATGCCTGCCGCCGTGATCGGGATCCAGGCCATTTGCACCGCCCAAACCGTCAAGCCCAGGAAGCCAAACAAGGCCACATCGATGATCAGCATCAGCGCCACGCCTTGCCAGGAAAAGCGGGTGTACAGGTTGCGCTCGATCCAATCGTCAGGCGTGCCGTGACCAAAACGCTTGATGGTGTCCAAGTTCTTGGACTCCTTGCGGTACAACTCTGCGCCTGTGAACAACACGGTTTTGATGCCGTGCACATGCGGGCTGTGCGGGTCTTCGGCTTGCTCGCACTTGGCGTGGTGTTTGCGGTGAATGGCCGCCCACTCCTTGGTCACTTGGCCGGTGGTCAGCCACAGCCAGAAACGGAAGAAGTGTGAAGGAATCGCGTGCAGGTCCAAAGCGCGGTGCGCTTGGTGACGGTGCAGAAAAATGGTAACGCTGGCGATGGTGATGTGGGTCAAGCCCAAGGTGATCAACACCATTTGCCACCACGACAAGTCGAACAGGCCGTTGCCCATCCACTGAACCACTGCATCCAAAAAAGCCCAATCAGGCAACAACATGAGTTTGTCTTTCTACTGAGGCCTGATTCCAGGCAATTCGGTGATTTTAGGTTTTTCGTCCCAAAAAGGACAGCAATTTCGACTGAACGCGCATTGAAAATGCACCAATTGATTACTTTTTAACCCATGCGGCGGCAAAGAAGCCGTCCGTGGCATGGCGGTGAGGCCACAAGCGCAGGAATGTCCCTGCCGACGGGCCATCGCCAGAAGGCGCAGCAGAACACAAGCTGGCGGGGTCAGGCACCTTGAGCCGTTCCAACTCTTGGGCCACGTTGAGGGGAACAAAGTCGGGGTTGGCGGCGCTGAAGGCTTGCGCGATCAACTCATTTTCTTCAGGCAACACGCTGCAGGTGGCATACACCAGACGCCCGCCCGACTTGACCATGCGCGAAGCACTTTGCAAGATGGCCTGCTGCTTCTCGGTCAACTCTTGAACAGCTTGTGGTTTTTGACGCCATTTCAAGTCAGGGTTGCGGCGCAAAGTGCCCAGACCCGAGCAAGGCGCATCGACCAGCACTCGGTCGATCTTGCCCGCCAAGCGCTTGACACGGTCATCGCGCTCATGGGCAATGGCCGCCGGATGCACATTGGACAGCCCACTGCGTGCCATGCGCGGCTTAAGCGCATCCAGGCGGTGGCCCGACACATCGAACGCGTACAAGCGGCCGGTGCTGCGCATGGCCGCGCCCAGCGCCAGCGTCTTGCCGCCTGCACCGGCGCAAAAATCCACCACCATCTCACCCCGGTGGGCGTCGACCAGCAGAGCCAAGAGCTGCGAGCCCTCGTCTTGCACTTCGATGGCGCCCCTTGTGAACGCATCGGTTTTTTGCAGCGCAGGCTTGCCTTGCAAGCGCAGGCCCCAAGGCGAATAAGGCGTGGGTTCGGCGGCAATGCCCGCTTGCGCCAGTTCTTTTTGAATCTCGCTGCGCTTGGCCTGGAAGGTGTTGACTCGCAAGTCCAAAGTACCCGGTTGCTGCAGGTGTTCGGCCAGCGCCCAAAAGTCGTCGCCCAATTGGGCTTGCAATGCTTGCGCCATCCACTCGGGCAGGTTGTGGCGGTGCGGGGCCATCAGCGCGTCAGCGGGGATCGCATCGCAAGTGGCCAGCCACTGCTTTTCGGTGTCGTTCAAGGCTGCGGCCAAAAAGTCGCGGGGGCCGAAGAAACCCAAAATCGCCAGCTTGCGCTCTTTGGCGCCCGAGCCGGACCGGGCCAGTTGCTCAAACAACAGTTTCTTGCGCAACACGGCAAAAGCGGTTTCGGCCAAGGTGGCGCGCTCACGCGGCCCCAGAGCACGGTGTTCGCGAAAATAACGCGACACGACAGCGTCGGCGGGGTGTTCAAATTGGAGAACCAGCCT
This sequence comes from uncultured Limnohabitans sp., assembly GCF_937889215.1. Lineage (GTDB taxonomy): Bacteria > Pseudomonadota > Gammaproteobacteria > Burkholderiales > Burkholderiaceae_C > Limnohabitans_A. The sequence continues at coordinate 1,051 of NZ_CALBEX010000335.1, read as the reverse complement.
GACCAAATCGGCACAGGCGTCTAAAAGGGCTTTTGGATGCATAGAGGTGTATTGTCCCATCCCCAGCCCTTGTGACAGACCCACACTTCAGGAAAGACATGTCCGAAACACTGCCACCGATGATCGAAACGCCCAAAGGGCTTTACCAACACTACAAAGGCGGTCAGTACCGCGTGCTGGGCACCGTGCGCCACAGCGAAGACCTGCAGCCCATGACGCTGTACCAAGCGCTGTACGGCGAGCAAGGCCTGTGGGTCAGGCCTGCGGCCATGTTTGCCGACGTGGCCGAGTTCAATGGAAAAGTTCAGCCGCGCTTCACCCGGATCGGGGACTGACGAGGATCTGGTAGGTCGGTGGCTTTAGCCCCGACATGGGCTTCAGGCAAGCGATCCCTGTCGGGGCTAAAGCCACCGACCTACTTAGGCAGGCCACGCAGAAATTCAGCCACCGCCAGAGGGTAAGTGATGTGCTCTTGGGTGAGCACACGCGCTGCCAATGTGTCGGAAGTGTCGTCCGCTAACACCGGCACCACCGCCTGCGCCAGGATGCTGCCATGGTCAAGCTCGGCCGTGACCTGGTGCACCGTGGCCCCGGCAAAACGGCAACCGGCGTCGATGGCCCTCTGGTGGGTGTTCAGACCCGGAAACGCGGGCAACAAAGACGGGTGGATGTTGATCAAGCGTCCGTCGTAATGGGCCACAAAGCCAGGGGTCAGGATGCGCATGAAGCCGGCCAACACCACCAACGCGGGCGCGTGCCGGTCGATCTCGGCCATCAAGGCGGCATCAAAGTCTTGTCGGCTGGCAAAGGCCTTGTGGTCCAGCACGCCAGTGGCAATGCCATGGCCCTGGGCGAAAGCCAGGCCTTGGGCATCGGCCCGGTTGCTCAGCACGGCGGCCACCCGGGCGTTCAGGCGCTCAGCCCAGCGACCCTGCTCTGCGGCACGCACGATGGCGGCCATGTTGGAGCCCGAGCCCGAAATCAGAATGACGATGTTTCTCATGAAGGGCAGAATTATCCCTGCAGGCGAGCGCCAACCCGGCATTTGTCG
>NZ_CALBEX010000334.1 GCF_937889215.1 uncultured Limnohabitans sp. | reverse complement strand
TGAATTGCGTACCGAGAAGTTCATGAAGATCGTGTCCTTGGCCCCTGAAGTACTGTAAGGACTCGCCATGAACAAGATTCGTAAAGGCGACGAAGTCATCGTCATCACAGGTCGTGACAAAGGCAAGCGCGGCAAAGTGTCGCTGCGCGCCAGCGATTCGCACGTGTTGATCGACGGCATCAACATCGTCAAAAAACACGCCAAGCCAAACCCCATGAAGGGCACAACTGGCGGCATCATCGAAAAGGCCATGCCGATTCACCAATCCAATGTGGCGATTTTCAACGCCGCAACAGGTAAGGCTGATCGCGTGGGCATCAAGCTGCAAGCTGACGGAACACGCGTTCGTGTTTACAAGTCCAGCGGCGAAGAAATCAAGGTGGCATGAGCATGGCACGTCTGCAACAAATCTTCCGCGAAAAAATCGCTGCTGACCTGACAGCCAAATTTGGCTACACGTCACCTATGCAGGTTCCTCGCATCACTAAGATCACACTCAACATGGGTGTCTCTGAGGCTGTGGCTGACAAAAAAGTCATGGACCACGCCGTGAGCGACTTGAGCAAAATTGCAGGCCAAAAGCCTGTGGTGACCAAAGCCAAGAAGGCGATCGCTGGTTTCAAAATCCGTGAACAACAACCCATTGGTTGCATGGTGACTTTGCGCGGCGTTCAGATGTATGAATTCCTGGACCGTTTCGTGACCGTGGCCTTGCCGCGTGTTCGTGACTTCCGTGGTATTTCTGGCCGCGCCTTTGATGGCCGTGGCAACTACAACATCGGTGTCAAAGAGCAGATCATTTTCCCTGAGATTGAGTACGACAAGGTGGATGCCTTGCGCGGTCTCAACATCAGCATCACCACCACGGCCAAGTCTGACGAAGAGTGCAAAGCGCTCTTGACAGCTTTCCGCTTCCCCTTCAAGAACTGAGGTGCCACGTGGCTAAAGTAGCTTTGATCGAGCGCGAGCTCAAGCGTGAAAAACTGGCAGCTAAATTCGCGAAAAAATACGCGGAATTGAAGGCCGTTGCCAATGATTTCAAGCGCAGTGATGAAGAGCGTGCAGCTGCCCGTCTGGGTTTGCAAAAGCTTCCTCGCAACGCTAACCCGACCCGTCAACGCAACCGGTGTGAAATCACTGGTCGCCCACGCGGTACGTTCCGTCAATTTGGTCTGGGCCGCGCCAAGATCCGTGAATTAGCCTTTGCAGGCCACATTCCGGGCGTGACCAAGGCCAGCTGGTAAATCGGCAGGAGATAACAACATGAGCATGAGTGATCCTATTGCCGATCTGTTGACCCGCATCCGTAATGCACAAATGGTGGCCAAAGCTGCCGTGATGGTGCCTTCTTCCAAAGTGAAGGTGGCCATTGCTCAAGTGCTGAAAGATGAAGGCTACATTGACGGTTTCCAAGTCAAAACCGAAGACGGCAAGTCCGTTCTCGAAATTGCCCTGAAGTACTACGCCGGTCGCCCAGTTATTGAGCGCATCGAACGCGTGAGCCGCCCTGGCCTGCGCGTGTACAAAGGCCATGATGCGATTCCTCAAGTCCAAAACGGCTTGGGCGTTGCTATTGTCACCACGCCTCAAGGTGTGATGACCGATCGCAAAGCGCGCGCAGCCGGTGTCGGTGGCGAAGTGCTGTGCTACGTCGCTTAAAGGGAGAAAAAGAATGTCCCGAGTAGCAAAAATGCCTGTGACCATCCCCGCTGGTGTGGATGTGTCGATCAACAAAGATCAAATCAGTGTGAAAGGCGCAGGTGGTCAATTGGCCATCGCTGCCAACATGCTGGTAACTGTGAACAACGAAGGCGGCAAGCTGAGCTTTGCCCCTGCCAACGATTCACGTGAAGCCAACGCCATGAGCGGCACCTTGCGACAGCTGGTGAACAACATGGTGAATGGCGTGACCAAGGGTTTCGAAAAGAAGCTGAACTTGGTTGGCGTGGGTTACAAAGCGGCCGCTTCTGGCGCCAAATTGAACCTGGCCGTTGGTTATTCACACCCTGTCAACATTGACATGCCTGCTGGCATCACGGTGGCTACCCCGACCGCGACTGAAATCGTGATCAAAGGTTCTGACCGTCAACGTGTTGGCCAAATCGCTGCTGAGATCCGTGCTGTTCGTCCCCCTGAGCCTTACAAAGGCAAGGGCATCCGTTATTCGGATGAGAAGATCACGATCAAAGAGACCAAGAAGAAATAAGGAGCTGCATCATGTTGACCAAGAAAGAGCAGCGTCTCCGTCGTGCACGCCAAACACGCATTCGCATTGCACAGCAAGGCGTGGCCCGTTTGACCGTGAACCGTACCAACCTTCATATCTATGCCAGCGTTATTTCTGGCTGCGGTACCAAAGTGTTGGCCAGCGCATCGACAGCCGAAGCCGAAGTGCGTACGGCCTTGGGTGCCGCAGGCAAGGGCGGCAATGCCGCTGCAGCCGCAGTCATTGGCAAGCGCATTGCTGAAAAGGCAAAAGCCGCTGGCGTTGAGAAGGTCGCCTTCGACCGCGCAGGTTTCGCTTACCACGGTCGTGTCAAGGCTTTGGCCGAAGCAGCCCGTGAAGCAGGTCTGCAGTTCTAAACGGATCGGAGATACAAATGGCTAAATTTACAGCAAAACCGCAGAACGACGGTCCAGAAGACGGTCTTCGCGAGAAGATGATCGCGGTCAACCGCGTGACCAAGGTGGTCAAGGGTGGCCGTATCCTCGGTTTCGCCGCTTTGACAGTGGTCGGTGACGGCGACGGCAAGGTGGGCATGGGCAAAGGCAAGTCGAAAGAAGTGCCTGCAGCTGTGCAAAAAGCGATGGAAGAAGCCCGTCGCAACCTCGCCAAAGTGCACCTCAAAAATGGCACCATCCACCATGCAGTGCACGGCCACCATGGTGCTGCCCGTGTCATGATGGCACCAGCACCCAAAGGTACCGGCATCATCGCTGGTGGTCCTATGCGTGCTGTGTTCGAAGTGGTGGGCATCACGGACATCGTGGCCAAGAGCCATGGTTCATCCAACCCCTACAACATGGTTCGTGCCACGTTGGACGCATTGTCCAATTGCACAACAGCCTCCAACGTGGCTGCCAAACGTGGCAAGTCGGTTGAAGAGTTGTTCGGCTGAACCGGAGAACGAACATGACGACACAATCTACCGTGAAAGTCCAACTGGTTCGCAGCCCGATTGGCACCAAAGAGTCTCACCGCGCCACTGTGCGTGGTCTGGGCTTGCGCAAGCTGAATTCTGTGAGCGAGTTGCAAGACACGCCCGCAGTGCGCGGCATGATCAACAAGATCAGTTACTTGGTCAAAGTTCTCTAAGAGGCCGATGATGGAACTCAATAGCATCAAGCCCGCAGAAGGCTCCAAACACGCTCCTCGCCGCGTTGGTCGTGGCATTGGCTCTGGCCTGGGCAAGACCGCAGGTCGCGGCCATAAAGGTCAAAAATCCCGTTCGGGCGGCTACCACAAGGTAGGCTTCGAAGGCGGTCAAATGCCTTTGCAACGCCGTTTGCCCAAGCGTGGTTTCAAATCACATTTGCTCAAGTACAACGCTGAAATCACTTTGACCACCTTGTCCCGTTTGGACTTGGCTGAAGTAGATGTGCTGGCATTGAAGCAAGCCGGTTTGGTTGCACAAATCGCCAAGGTGGTCAAAGTGATCAATACGGGCGAATTGACCAAAGCCGTCAAGCTGACTGGTATCGGTGCAACAGCTGGTGCCAAAGCTGCGATTGAAGCCGCTGGCGGCTCGGTGGCCTGAATTTTGAAGAACGAGACACAACGTGGCAACCATCGCTAATCAAACAGCCAAAGCAGGCAAGTTCGGTGACTTGCGTCGCCGGCTCATGTTTTTGCTGTTGGCGTTGGTGGTTTACCGGGTCGGCGCACACATTCCAGTTCCTGGAATCGACCCTGACCAGCTCAAGCAGTTGTTCAACGGTCAGCAAGGCGGCATTCTGAGCTTGTTCAACATGTTCTCAGGTGGTGCGTTGTCTCGATTCACAGTGTTTGCACTGGGCATCATGCCGTACATCTCCGCATCCATCGTGATGCAGCTGATGACGTATGTGGTGCCCATGTTCGAGCAAATGAAAAAAGAAGGTGAGTCTGGCCGTCGAAAGATCACCCAGTACACACGCTTTGGTGCTTTGGGTTTGGCGATCTTTCAATCCTTCGGTATTGCTGTCGCTCTAGAAGCATCTGCTGGCCTGGTGATCAACCCAGGTTTTGGATTCCGTATAACGGCTGTTGTGAGTTTGACTGCCGGAGCCATGTTCCTGATGTGGTTAGGTGAACAGATCACAGAGCGCGGTTTGGGGAATGGCATTTCGATTTTGATTTTCGCTGGTATCGCTGCGGGCTTGCCCAATGCGATGGGCGGCTTGTTTGAGTTGGTTCGCACTGGTGCCATGAACCCACTGATCTCGATGTTGATCATTGTGGTGGTGGCTTTGGTGACCTACTTCGTGGTCTTCGTGGAACGCGGCCAGCGAAAAATATTGGTCAATTACGCACGCCGTCAGGTTGGTAACAAAGTGTATGGCGGTCAATCGTCGCACTTGCCCCTCAAGCTGAACATGGCTGGCGTGATCCCCCCGATTTTCGCTTCATCGATCATCTTGCTGCCTGCAACGCTCATCGGTTGGTTCAGCTCGGGTTCGTCCGAAAGCATGGTTGTTCGCTTCTTTAAAGATGTGGCAAGTGCTTTGGCGCCCGGACAACCTGTGTATGTGATGTTTTATGCAGTGGCCATCATCTTCTTTTGTTTCTTCTACACGGCACTTGTTTTCAACAGCCGTGAAACAGCAGACAACTTGAAGAAAAGTGGTGCTTTCATTCCGGGTATACGCCCTGGTGATCAGACTGCCAAATACATTGACAAGATTTTGCTTCGGTTGACCGCAGTTGGTGCTGCTTACATCACCTTCGTGTGTTTGCTGCCTGAGTTCTTGATTCTGAAATACAATGTTCCGTTTTACTTTGGCGGCACATCCTTGCTGATCATTGTGGTCGTGACCATGGATTTCATGTCACAAGTACAAAACTACATGATGTCGCAACAGTACGATTCGCTTTTAAAGAAAGCGAGTTTCAAGTCTTGATTGACTTGGTTCGAGGTTTGTAAAGATCCTGATGCTTCAAGTGTCAGGCCACAATTTTCACCCAGTCTGTGATGTCTGGGTTTCGATGAGTTTTAGGAGAGAACCATGAAAGTTTCGGCTTCGGTGAAGAAAATTTGCCGCAACTGCAAGATCATTCGCCGTAACGGCATTGTTCGTGTGATCTGCACGGATCCACGTCACAAGCAGCGTCAAGGCTGATTGAATTAGTACAAGAGGACGAAAATGGCACGTATCGCTGGCATCAACATTCCGCCGCACAAACATACCGAAATCGGTTTGACATCGATTTTTGGCATTGGTCGCACCCGCGCTCGACAGATTTGCGAAGCTTCTGGCATCGCTTATTCGAAAAAGATCAAAGATCTGACCGACGGTGACCTGGAAAAAATTCGCGACCAAATCGCTGTGTTCACCATTGAAGGTGACCTGCGTCGTGAAACCACCATGAACATCAAGCGTTTGATGGACATTGGTTGCTACCGTGGTTTCCGCCATCGTCGCGGTTTGCCAATGCGCGGTCAGCGTACACGTACCAATGCTCGTACTCGCAAGGGTCCGCGTAAAGGTGCTGCGGCTCTGAAGAAATAAGCAGGATTGAGAGACCACCATGGCAAAAGCACAATCGAATAGCGCCTCACAACGTGTCCGTAAAAAAGTCCGCAAGAACATTGCAGACGGTATTGCACACGTGCACGCTTCGTTCAACAACACCATCATCACGATCACCGACCGCCAGGGCAACGCCTTGTCGTGGGCTTCATCGGGTGGACAGGGCTTCAAGGGTTCACGCAAGTCGACACCTTTTGCTGCCCAGGTCGCCTCTGAAGTCGCTGGTCGTGCTGCGCAAGAACAAGGCATCAAAAACCTTGACGTCGAAATCAAAGGTCCCGGCCCAGGTCGTGAATCTTCGGTCCGCGCATTGGGTGCTTTGGGTATCCGCATCACATCGATCGCCGATGTGACGCCGGTTCCCCACAACGGCTGCCGCCCTCAAAAGCGCCGTCGTATCTAATTTCAAACCAAGCCCACCGCCAGGCCATGCTTGCATCGCCTGGCTCCCGCATTTTTTGATGCGGCAGCTGCATAAAGGAAAATCAAGTGGCACGCTACCTCGGCCCCAAGGCCAAACTCTCACGCCGTGAAGGCACTGACTTGTTCCTCAAGAGCGCACGTCGCTCAATCGCGGACAAGTCTAAATTTGACACTAAGCCTGGTCAACACGGCCGCACTTCAGGCCAGCGCACCTCTGACTACGGTCTGCAACTGCGCGAAAAGCAAAAAGTCAAACGCATGTATGGCGTGTTGGAAAAGCAATTCCGCCGTTATTTTGCCGAAGCTGATCGCCGCAAAGGCAACACAGGTTCTAACCTGTTGGCTTTGCTCGAGTGCCGCTTGGACAACGTGGTTTACCGTATGGGCTTCGGGTCCACGCGCGCTGAAGCCCGTCAAATGGTTTCGCACAAAGCCATCACCGTGAATGGCCAGTCCGTGAACATTCCTTCATACCTGGTCAAGGCCGGTGATGTGGTGGCAGTTCGCGAAAAGTCTAAAAAGCAAAACCGTGTGGTTGAAGCTTTGCAATTGGCTGCACAAGTGGGCATGCCTGCTTGGGTTGAAGTCAATGCCGACAAGGCTGAAGGCACCTTCAAGAAAGTTCCTGACCGGGACGAATTTGGTGCCGACATCAACGAATCGTTGATCGTCGAACTGTATTCACGTTAATTCGCTGTTTCAATTGTTCCCGGCGCACAAGGCATTGTGGGCTGGGTGCTTCATCAGCCTTACCGGTGTAACGGACCGGGGGTATTGAGAGGAATTCTGAATGCAAACCAATCTGTTGAAACCCAAAGCCATCCAAGTTGAACAACTGGCCCCTAACCGTGCAAAAGTCACGCTAGAGCCTTTTGAACGTGGTTATGGCCATACCCTTGGCAACGCACTGCGCCGCGTTTTGTTGTCCTCCATGGTCGGCTATTCGGCCACTGAAGTGACGATCGCGGGTGTCGTGCATGAGTACTCCTCCATCGATGGCGTCCAACAAGACGTGGTCAACATCTTGTTGAACCTCAAAGGTGTCGTTTTCAAGTTGCACAACCGTGATGAAGTGACGCTGAGTCTGCGCAAAGACGGCGAAGGTCCCGTCACTGCGGCCGACATTCAGACGCCACACGACGTTGAAATCATCAATCCTGAACACGTCATCGCCATCTTGTCGCAAGGCGGCAAGCTGGACATGCAGATCAAGGTTGAAAAAGGCCGTGGTTATGTGCCAGGCAGCATGCGCCGTTATGCTGACGAGCCGACCAAAGCCTTGGGTCGCATTGTGCTGGACGCATCTTTTTCGCCGGTCAAGCGCGTGAGCTACACCGTTGAAAGCGCACGTGTCGAGCAGCGCACCGATTTGGACAAATTGGTCATTGAAATCGAGACCAACGGTGCCATCACCGCCGAAGACGCGGTGCGCGCCTCGTCTAAAATTTTGGTCGAACAGTTGGCTGTGTTCGCACAACTCGAAGGCAGTGAATTGTCAGCGTTTGATGCGCCTGCAGTGCGCGGTGGTGCAGGCAGTTTCGACCCGATCTTGTTGCGCCCTGTGGACGAACTGGAACTCACCGTTCGTTCGGCCAACTGCCTCAAAGCAGAAAATATTTATTACATCGGTGACCTGATTCAACGCACTGAGAATGAATTGCTCAAGACCCCTAATCTGGGTCGCAAGTCGCTCAACGAAATCAAGGAAGTTCTGGCTTCGCGTGGTTTGACTTTGGGCATGAAGCTCGAAGCCTGGCCACCAGCAGGTCTTGACAAGCGATAATACGAAGTTCCCGGAGAATTCCGGGGTGTGCACGGGCAGTACCTGATACGGCTGCCTGTTTAATAAAGAAAGGTAAGCACCATGCGCCACGGACACGGCCTCCGTAAATTGAACCGCACCAGCGAGCACCGCCTCGCCATGCTGCGCAACATGATGAATTCGCTCATTGAGCACGAAGTCATCAAAACCACATTGCCCAAAGCCAAAGAGCTGCGTCGCGTCATTGAGCCGATGATCACTTTGGCCAAAGAAGACAGCTTGTCCAACAAGCGCTTGGCTTTCAACCGCCTGCGTGACCGTGACAGCGTTGTCAAATTGTTTGCCGATCTTGGCCCACGTTTTGCTAAGCGCCCCGGTGGTTACACTCGCATCCTGAAAATGGGATACCGCGTGGGTGACAATGCCCCGATGGCCTTGGTTGAATTGGTTGACCGTGGTGATTCTTCTGCCGAAACAGCAGCAGAGTAAGGTATAATTCAAAGATACCGCGGGGTGGAGCAGTCTGGTAGCTCGTTGGGCTCATAACCCAAAGGTCGTTGGTTCAAATCCGGCCCCCGCAACCATTTTTCAACAAGTTTTGTTGATTGCAAAAATACCCTCGCAAGAGGGTTTTTTTTGTTTCTGCTTTTCAGCCCTTGATTGCACTTGTGTTGGCGTGCTTCAGATCGGCAGCCGCTTGAACAGCCCCATCAACGCCTGCGCTGCAGCGGCTTGTCTGACTTTGGCGCGATCCCCTTCGAATACGCAAAGCTCAGCATCGACTTTGCCGTTGACGCACCAAGCCAACCACACAGTGCCGACAGGCTTGGTCTGGCTGCCGCCCCCGGGCCCTGCAATACCTGTCACGGCCAAGGACACGCGGGCTTGGGAACATTCGACAGCGCCCATGGCCATGGCCCGGGCGACCGGCTCACTGACTGCGCCTTGTTCAAGAATAAGTGACGAAGAGACACCCAACATGTCGGTTTTGGCCGCATTGGAGTAGGTCACAAATCCCCGTTCAAACCAAATACTGGAGCCCGGCAAATCCGTGCATTGCGCGGCGATCATGCCGCCTGTGCAGCTCTCGGCGGTGGCCATCATCCAGTCCAGTTTGGTCAGTTTATTGGCCAAACATGCAGTCAAGTCGGTCATCAGAACCACCGCCATAAAGCAATGACCAGCAGCGTGCAAAAGGCCGCCACAAGATCGTCCCACATGATGCCCCAGCCGCCACGCCAGCCGAAGCCTTTGAACGCTTGATCGGCCCAGGCAACGGGGCCAGGTTTGGCGGCGTCAAAAAATCGGAAAAGGGCAAAAGCCGCCAATTGACCGACCCAGCCGGTGGGCATCACGAGAAACAGGATCAACCACATGGCCACAATTTCGTCCCAAACAATGGCGCCCGGATCGCTCACACGCATGTTGCGCGCTGTGACTGTACTGGCCCACCAACCCAGCAAAAGCGCCAACCCAATCCAAGCCGCCTGCACAGGTCGGCTGAAAAACTCTTGAATCACCAGCCAAGATGCCCAGCCCCACAGGCTACCCACGGTGCCGGGGGCTTTGGGCGACAAACCCGAGCCGAAGCCCATAGCCAATGCGTGCGCAGGGTGTCGCCACATGAAAGCCGCTGTTGGGCGAATGGGCCCTGACATGGCCGTGGGGGGCAAAAGTGGTGTCATCTGCGTCATGGTGAAGCGAAATGGTCGTAAGAAGACAGGTCGCACGGAACAACTTGACCAGAGGCGTCGCGCAGCACCAAGGTGTCCGCCTGAGTGATGCGGCCAATGTGGGTGACCAGCGTATCGCTTGCATGGGCCACAGCCTGCACCCGATCGCGCAGGTGGGCAGGAGCGGTGAACACCAGCTCGTAATCATCGCCACCCGACAGCACACAGGTGCGGTGCACATCAGGCGGGCACGCCCAAAGCTTGGCAGTGAGCATCACATCGCGCAAGCCAGTCAACTCGATCTCTGCACCAACACCGCTGGCTTTCAGAATGTGACCCAGGTCGCCGAGCAAGCCATCGCTGATGTCCGCCATGGCGCTGGCCACGCCGCGCAAGGCTTGGCCAAGCGCGATCCGGGGTGAGGGGGTTTCCATGCGCGACCTGGCAAGGTCGAAAACAGCCTGCGGCAGACTCAAGCCGCGAAAAGCTTCGAGAGCCAAACGGGCATCGCCCAAATGGCCACTCACGTACAAGTCATCCCCTGGTTGAGCACCGCTGCGCAAAATGCTTTGGCCGAACGGTACCTCACCGATCACGGTGATGGCCAAATTCAACGGGCCTTGAGTGGTGTCGCCTCCGATCAGCTCGCAGCCGTGTGCATCAGCCAATGCCAACAGACCTTCAGAAAAACCAGAAAGCCAAGCTTCATCAACCTGAGGCAAGGCCAAGGACAACAGAAAAGCCCTCGGCGTGGCACCGCAAGCTGCCAAATCACTCAGGTTCACGGCCAAAGCCTTGTGCCCTAGCGCTCTGGGGTTGACGGTAGACAAAAAATGGCGACCTTCGACCAGCATATCGGCAGAAAAAACCATTTGATGGCCAGAAAGCGGCGTCCAGACCGCACAGTCGTCACCAATGCCCACCGCAGCTTGGCGCGGACGGCGCTTGAAATAGCGTTCGATCAGCTCAAATTCACCCATGGGCAGGAGCTTAACCGCAAGTCACGCCCCAAGCCGGCTCAGTGCAGGGTGCGCCCAGAAGGCATGGCACTGGAAGATTCAAGCACAAAGGGGATGATTTGTGCATCAAACCGGTGCCCGTCCTCGGCCACAAAAAAGTAACTGCCCCCCATGGTGCCGCTGGGGGCTTTGAGGCGGCAACCGCTGGTGTACTGAAAAGCTTCGCCGGGCCGAAGCAAAGGTTGCTGGCCCACGACACCCAGACCTTTGACTTCTTCGCTGTGGCCACGCTCATCCTGGATCACCCAGTGGCGAGAAATCAACTGAACAGGCACGCGCCCAGTGTTGGTCACGGTGACGGTATAAGCAAAGGTGAACACATCTTGCAATGGGTTGCTTTGGTCTGCCACGTAGTGGGGCAGCA